>NZ_AUEY01000064.1 GCF_000426225.1 Desulforegula conservatrix Mb1Pa | reverse complement strand
CCAATCCTGTTTCATCATTCCTTTTTCCACGATCAAACAGTTCTGAGGCATTCTGTTCAAGCTCTTTCTTCCAGGCTGATATCTGATTGGAATGCACACCAAACTGATCGGATAATTCCGAGAGGGTTTTGTCTCCCTTCAAAGCCGCTAACGCCACTTTAGCCTTGAATGCTGGTCCGTGATTTCTTCTGATTCCTTTTGCCATTCTTCTGCTCCTTTTTTTTGATGTTCTAATAAAGCAGATTTTCACTTAAATGGCTGTCCAATTTTTCCAGACCAGCTCTTTTCTTCCATAATAGCCACAAATGATAAGGGAGAAAATGAAAGACTTATGCCGCCATTCGACTACTGGGCGGTAATGCCTAGGATGCGCGCCGACATTGGCATAGGCAACCTTAATCAGGACGAAGACGGCGTAATTAGAAGTTTTATTCCAAATTACGGAATAAACTCTGATCCCACAATATCATTTCCTGCCCTCTTAGCCGCAAAATCAGCAAATATTAACCCCTCTAAATCTGAGTGGCTGTCACCAAACAAAAAAATACCGAATAAATCCAAATCAATTCCCATAGGCTTCATAGGTCCGCCAGGAACTGTCCCAAGAATTTCCTTCATAGATCTAATATCTGAAAGCTCGTCCGCAAATCCTGCATTATCAATAATTAAGGATAAAATAATAATAATTGCAGAAGAAAATACTGGAACCCAGGACATCCACCAGACCCCTTATTCAAGAAGTTTCCCTGGAATAGCTCCGAATGCCATGACAGGCCCTGAGATTCACGCAAATACTGTTGAAACGGTCATAAGAGGCAAATTCCCGGAACCGGTTAATGACGGGATAAGAATTGTTTCCCAGCTTATGATAATCATATTTTCAACCATTCTATTTCTTAAATTAAGGCCAATAATCTCTCTTTTTACGGCTTTGATTATTTGCCTTTTATCAGCCTGTTTGTCCTATTATCTTTTTCTTTATGATATCAATATGCCTGTTGCAGGTATGGAATATGGCACAGCCATGTCCTATCTGGCTTCTCTTGCCATGAAGTACACAGGAGAAGAAAAAAAGCGTGAAAAGCTTAGAAAAATTTTTGGCAGATATGTTTCTAACGAGATCGTGGAAAGACTTGCCTCATCAGATACTTTCCCTGATCTTGGCGGCGAGGTGGCAGAAATAACCGTACTTTTTTCAGATATACGCAATTTTACAACTATTTCTGAAAGTCTTAGCCCCAGAGAAGTTGTGGAAATGATCAACAAATATTTGGGAATGGCATGTGAGCCTATACTGGAAAATGGCGGGACAATAGACAAATTCATAGGAGATGCAATCATGGCAGTTTTCGGAGCTCCGGCTGCACATCTTGATCATGCGGAAAGAGCAATTAAAGCATCTGTCAGACTGAAGGAAATCGCCTTTGAATTTGATAAGTGGCTGAAAAAAAGATTCCCTGAAAAAAATCTACCTGAATTCAGAATCGGGGTCGGAATCCACACAGGAAAAGCTCTTGTTGGAAATATTGGATCACCAAAGAGAATGGAATATACAGCCATGGGAGATGTAGTTAATACGGCCTCAAGACTCGAAGGACTTTCAAAGACACTTGGCTGGGTCATTGTCGCAAGCCATGAATCCATACAGGCTGTGAATCTGTCGCGGAAAGAATCTGGAATAGAAACTGATCTTGTTTTTGGCAATAGTAAAACAGTCAAAGTAAAAGGAAGAGAGCAAGATGTGGTAGTATCTGAAATTATTCATATATAGCTCTATTATATCCCCTCCCCATCAATGTTCTTGAGGTAAGACTCGAGGCGTGTAGTTTTGAATATCAAATAGCTATTTGTACGTATCCTTTTCTGCATTCAAATGTAGTTTTCCATGGAAAGAATATCAAGGATTTTCAAAAAAATGCTTAATTCAGCAGCATGGGAAGTCTCCCTTTTCCAGCTTGTTCATATAAATAACTATGTTTTTTATTGCAGCCCCTGTTTATTCTGATATTTTAACGGGCATTCCTAACCAGGCATTTTTCTTGGTGCTCTGCGCCCCAGTAATGAACAATATCTCATCCAGATCATTAGGGGATGAGTCAGCTTTTTTTCAGGATTTCAGATGTATATTATAAAAAGAATAGATCAGGAAAATATCCTTTACTTCAGCATTAAAGGAATCATCACAGAAGACCAGGGAGCCAGGGCAGTCCAGGAGTTAAATTCTACGGTCAGGAATCTAGAGAAAGGATTCATTCTCCTTATAGATGCAAGACGTTTCAAGCCGGCATCCTATGATAATGCCATATCAATAACCAAAAGCGCCATAAAGCTGTTGAGTATAAAACGTCCCAGCCTGATATTAAGAATAGGCCCAAGAGACATTCTTAAGATTCTTGACAAAGCATATCTGGAATTGAATATCCCGATCAGTTTCAGACTCATAGATTCAGAAGAATATCAGGAGATCTTACCCAAGATCGATTCTGACACAACAGCCAGTGATATTCTTAAGGATTGGATTCATAAAAATATATATCAGCTCAAAGATGGCCAGACACCACCCGGGGAACCAATTGAAAACGATATAGACATAACCTCATTTGCCTTAAATGGAATTCCCCTGGAAAACAAATCGGTCAGTTTCTCAGCAAGTGCTTACAGCCACAAAGGTAAAAGGCCTTTTTACAGATTCGCTTATTGCATGGATTATACAGGCGGAATGGGCAATCAGGAGTCCTGGAATCTTATGACCGAGTATGAAGCGCTCAGCATAGGAAAATGTGAGTTCACCTTTAATAGACCTGGAAAGTATATTGTTTCTGTAAAGGCGTCTTCTTCAGAAAATTTGTGGGATCACACAGGAATACCAGAGGCAAGACTTGCAATATTTGTGCATCCTGATTCAGAGACAAGCACCGAATCAAAATCTCAAGAATGCTACAATGACTTCCCTTTTTCTCCAGGTGCTAATGTTGAGGTAATCTATAATAAGGAATCCATCTCTCCTGTTATCAGAAATGCCGTAATATACGAATGCGATCTTACAGCCCAGTCAATTGTCATATCATACGTGAACCCTGAATCAGAATATGGCCTTAAATTTGACAGCATAGATATTGCCGTACAGTGTCCTGATCATGAAGGCCGAAAAAGCAGAAAAGGTATTAACATAGTTGCTAATAGAAAAATCACAAATTACCCGGTCTCGAATCACGAAACAGGAGAGGCACTTTTAGCCAGATTTACGCTTCCGGTTGAGCCGATAGGTCTGAGATGCGACCGACAGTTTTACAGATGCGAATGCTCTGCTTTTTCAAAATATATAGAAGCTGAATTAGATCTTCATGATCATTTTTTCATATCTGGCCAGGATTTTTCAATAGTAGATCTCTCATTAACAGGAGTCGGGCTAAATTTTTTTGATGATGCTCCTCTTTACCGAATAATCAAAAATCTTGCGGAAAGTAATGACAACGGACAAATTTCTTTTAAATTTTATGATCCATCAAAAAACACCGATGATCCGCACATAGTAAAAGCAGAATTCAAAATCATGAGGAAAAATTTCTGTGCAAGGGAGGCTTGCTGCAAAATAGGATTGAGATTCACTGACATCGGTGTTTCGGAAGGCTCACAGCTAAATCATTTCATCACTGTCCTTCAGCTTGAGGAAAAAAAATAGTTTTTACTGAGTTTTTGCTGAAAGTTAATGATTGCGACCTTGTCAAAGTTAAGGAAGATCGCTTTTTGAAAAGGACACTATTTATTTTCTGAGCAGCTTATCATACTGGTGGAAAGATTACATACTCCTTATTTTCGGATTGCAGAGGTTTCACCGGAAAGCTCGACACCGAGCTCTTCATGTTGGATTTGATCGTCATATCTTTTAATAAAAATTTCAAAATCATTATCAAGCATCTCATCAAATTTAATATGAAGTGAATAGTCATGAAACATTCTGGCTATCACTCCTCTTATTCGTCCTGTTTTCTCAGCATTGCCTTCACCATTATCGGTTGGAATTCCAAAACGCATCATGAGTCTTCTATCAAGAAGAGTTCTTGCCTGGTCCTCATTGGCTGCCCGTATATAAAATGAAAGCCCTCCAAGCGAAATATCTGAAAGCTCTCCTCTCAATTCATTACTAATACGCTTACCTTCCGACGTAATAACAGAAAAAAGAACCTTGCCTTTAGCCCTGAAACGAATGTGTTCCCGTCTTGCCAGCACCATATAATTCAACATCATGCTTGGCTTTTTCAAACCCATGCAATAGCTTTTAAGCTTAGGTAATATACCTGCATGATTCTCCTTCATCTTTGAAACTGCATCATTGGTCAGGATATTAATCTTTGTTGGGGCAGCGGTGACTAATGAAGATGTGCAAAGAGAAATAAAAAAGAATGAATCATGCCCAGCTATGGAACCAGGCCCAAATGACTGTAGAAGAAAATCTTCGCTATTTCTTTTAAAAGATGAATTTACTAAGCCGCTACTGATAAAAAAAAGGGCGTCATTTTTGTCACCCTGTCTGTATATATACTCATAAGCATCATATTTTTTTTCATACATAGAATAATAGAGAACGTCCACCTCTGAGTCTGAAAAATGTTCATTTAATTTTGACCATACGTTTCTGATCTCCGGAGTTATGGACATGCTTTTAGCCTTATCTATAACTTCAGCTGTATATACTATTTCAGATACAGCCATACCATCTGTCTCAACTATTTTGTCACGAAGATTTTCAGCTTTGAAAAAATCCCCCTGCCCCACATATTTTTTTATCAAAAAAACATATATTTTAATAGCGCCCTTACTGTTACCACTACGAGCCAGGGCATCAGCCAGTGTTTCCTGAAGTACGAGATTGTCTGCCACAGTAAACCTCTAAAAACATTTAAAAAAAATCATCTAACGATCAAGCTTTTAATATAAATAGTCACAGTTCCAGGCAGGAGGCAAGAGCTAAACAGCGTCCCTTTAATTTCTTCTGAAAGACTTATTACACATCAATCCCAAAGGATCATTATTGGTATTTCAGAGTGGCTGTGTTCCCCCAAAAAACTTATACTTTTATTATTATAAGACGCAAATGCCTAAAGTTGTGTATGCACTGTTTACTTACCTGAAAGTTTTTGCGGAGCTCTTTTCAAAAAGCGAGCAACCGTATCAAGTCATGAATCAATTATTTCCAGGCATTTATGGATTCAGGCCTGAGCCGGAATGACGAGAATAGGACTTTTTGCGACTTTGTCAAAATTAAAATACGAGGGCTGACTTTGAGCAACGGAGTGATAAATTTGCGGGGAACAAATTAATCTGCAGACTCATTCTCCGCAATAATAATCCAAAACCAATACCTTATTTACAACCTCCCGGGTCAGATCATAATCAAAACCTCGTGACACAAGAAACCTTGAAAGTCTGGCCCGTTTTTTCCCGGGATCTTCGTCTTCAATAAGGGTTTTAAGCTTTTTTGATGCTACGGAGAGGGCTGATTCGTATTCTTTTTCACGAGGGCAAGATGATTCAAGGGCATTTTCCAAAGCCTCTTCGTCAAGACCTTTTGCATTCATTTTCAGTTTGATCCTGAATCTGCCATAACCTTTTTCAAGTTGGGATTTTGCAAATCTTTCAGCAAATTCGTTTTCTTTAAGGTATCCGTCATTTTCAAGTTTTTTGATCACCTGATCAGATATGGATTCCTCAAAACCTTTTAAGGCAAGTGCTTTTTTAATTTCAGAACGTGAATGATCTCTTATCGAGAGCTTTGAAATAGCTGCGGAATAGGCTTTACGAAACACAGCAGGATTGATTTCAGGCGTATCCACCCTACTTTCTCCCATAGGACAAGCTGTCAAGGCTGGACTCGGCCTCTTCCATGCTGAAGACTTGGTCAGTCTGGTATGCAGGCCAAACCTTGCTCTTTTTCTCAAAGTCAAAACAGAAACCGGTATCAGGCACACCTGTTATTCTTATGGCTTTTCTGATCCCGCCCTCCCAGAGAATTTCCTGGCAATCCTGCATAAAATCATCATTAATCCCATTTGAAAGGCTAAACTCTCTAAGGTCTGTGATACATGTAAAACCATGACGTAGCTTTTTTACTTCGTTTAAAACCCTGTTAACGAGGAATCTAGTTTCATCTTCAGAGCTTACTGTCCCAAGTATTATGTAAAGCCTGTTTTTGGATAGGTCTGCAAATACTTTATTCATGATATTAACCATATGATGAATTATATGTTAGAGGCTATGATACGGAACCAATCATTCCTGCTCCGGCCTTTGCCAGATTCGCTTTAAGTATGAAATCTCCAAGACCTGCGGATTTCAGAAGATCATTTTTAAGAATTACAAAAATCATGTGATTATCCATCAAAACGGATTCAGACTCAATGTATTCGGACCAAGAATTAATAAGGTTATTGAAAACAAGGCAGATTTCCCTGAACTGGAAATAATATTTTTGCTGATCTATTTTTGGCATATCCAGATCAAAAGCATCCGCCATTTTAAAAGCCATATCTCTGGCAAGATCAGCAACAGCATCCATTCGGCCAAGAATAATCATGGCATCTTTTGAGAGCCTGGCAACTGATGCGGCAATTTTTAATGATTCCAGCACGACTCTCTTCATGGCCCCTGAAACAGGCCCGGACATCAGACAGTTCTCAATATCCCTGAATGGAAGGACAATATCATCGTATGCCTTTCCAGGAATGCCGAAGATGTCATATATGCCTGATTTATAGCAAGTTAACCTGATTCCTCCGTGAGGCGAAGGCTTGAAAAAGGGCACTTTCAGTTGCGGAGTCTTTTCAACTCCGTCCTTGTCCGAAGCAACAAGAAATGCTGAAAAATTTTTCCTGCCGTCAACTTTAACTGACGGCTCATCAGTAACAGCAATAACAACAAAATAATCGGCCACAGGCCCGTTTGTCAGGTAAGTTTTCTCACCTGTTATGTAATAAAAAACATCGCCTGTATCCGAAATTTTTTTTTCAGCCCTTGTTTCAATGAATTTGGGGTGCCCTCCCCTTCCAGGTTCTGAAACGGCGAAAGAGCAAGTAGAGGTTCCTGATGCCAATAATGGTAAAATTTTTTTCTTGATCGAATCATCAGCATATCTGGAAATAATATATCCTGAGACCAATATATGGATCATTGCAGAGAGCCCCAGACCAAGATTCCCTCCTGATAGAACAAGCTCGTACAATGCGGAGCTGATTTCCCTTGATGAGGACGCAAAACCTCCGAAATCCTTGGAAACACCAAGGCCAAGAACACCTGATTCTCCAAGGGCTTTCCATATTCCCCAAGGAAAATCATCATCAAAGCCAAGATTTTCAGCTACAGGACATATATATTTTTCAGATAAAATTCTGATTTTTTCATTAACGGACTGTTGCATGGAATATTCCTGATCAGAAAAATATTTAAAAAATTGTATCTATTCACCAAATATGAAATCCAACCTTTTAAAAGGACGCTTTTTTGAAAAAAAGCTTGGCAAAAACCCTCAGGTTTTGGATTTGTTGCCTGAATCAGTTGTGCATAACTTTCTTAAAAATATCATAAAAAAGTTTTTGAGAAAGGTTTGGAAAACACTTTTAACAAAAAGGGTTTTCCAAGAATAAAGCTATCCCTTTAAAAAGCTAACTGAATAGTTACAAAAAATGATTCTATAGCACGAGCTCGTGTACGAAATCCATGAGCTGATTCAGATTCTGGCATGGCCTGACCTCATGGCAGTAGGACTTGTATGTGAACATTTCGCTGTCTCCTGTGTGCCATACATGCATCGGCTCAGGATTGAGCCAGATTATTCGTCTGCATTTGTCACGCATTTCCCCGAGGATTTCGGCCTGGGGGTTCATATAATTGCTGCGCCCATCCCCGATTATAATAACGGTGGTCTTAGTATTCAGATCATGCAGATAATCTTTTTTGAAATCTCTGAAAGTCTCGCCATAGTCTGTTGGGACGTTATATTCTATATCAGCTTCGGTAAGAGTTTTCTGGATAGCTTCATTAATTTCAAATTTTTCAAAAAATTCGGTAACCTCGGCAAGTTTAGATATAAATATAAAACTCCTGACCTTGCTGAAGCAATCCTGAAGTGCATAGAGGATATTGAGCATAAACCTTGAAGCAGCCCAAACAGAGCTTGAAATATCACACAGGGTTATGATTCTGCCCTTGCGAAGCGCTTTGTTCTTGTATTTTATTTCTATCGGAACGCCCTGAAATTTTGCGGAATTCCTGAGCGTCTTCTTGACATCGAGGACTCCCCTGTTTTTTGCTGAATATCTTCTGCTTGCCACGTCCTTAAGCTTTCTGACAAGCTGATCAATAATTGATCTCATATGATCAATGTCTTCAGGGGTCAGGGACGAGAAAGAAACTTCTCCAAGCTCGTTAAGACGTTTTTCAACGCTGTTTGTCTGGATAAGTGAATCATTCAGGGGCTTTGGATCTCCTGTGAGCATATCGTTTGCCCGGTCAAGCATCCTGTTGAAATAAGCATCTACTTCGGCCTTTGTCACTGATTCTGCGTCGGTGTACATTTCTCCGGTGATGGTCATGACCTTGCTTTTCATCTTGCTGAGCGTTAGCATGATCTCTAAGCGGCTTGCAAGCTGCCCCATATTATTCTTGATTTTGAATGCCTTGGGCTTTTCCTCTTCCCTTGTATATAATTCATGCATCTGTTCAAGAAGAGGCGCTGGATTCCCCCCAAGAAACTCCATGAGAGCGTTCATGAGATCAGATTCGCCGGCCTCTTTTTTCATTCTTTCAACGGCGTCCTTTATATCTCTGCGTACAAGCTCACCTGTTCCTTTTTTTTCTTCAGGTCTTATTTCATGAAAAAAAAGATTGTAAAGCTCGTCAAATCTGGCCATGTCTCGCCTCGTCTTGACGAAGTTCGTCATGAGCGTTGTTTTGAACTGGGGCTCATCAAGGGGGTCTATTAGGGTAAGATGCCTCATGCAGTCAAGCACTTCGGAAGTGGAAATTTTTAAATCGGAAGCCCTGCACGAAGTAACAAAATTCAGAATTGGGTCAAGCATAGATCAGCCTCTGGCGCGCCGGCATACAGCTGAAGTTCATCAGCGGATGCTGAGTTATTAAATTTTTGATTGAGTCGGAGGCCAGCCAAAGGATTGGCCTCCTTATAAAACAACACTGAAAAGCAATCAGCCCACAATTTTGGTCAGATTCTTTTTAACAAGCTCTGTGTCGGACTTATACTTGACTATCATATTCAGGGTATCAGAAAGGACTTCCGGAGTTATCCTGTCAATGTTCAAAACAAGCAGAGACTTTGCCCAGTCAAGGGTTTCTGAAATACAAGGTCTCTTTTTCAGGTCAAGGTTTCTGATTTTTCCTATGGTCTGAATCAGGCTTTCAAGAAGAATATCATCTATTCCTGGCAGCTTGAGCTTGACAATTTCCTTTTCACGCTGGTGTGACGGATAGTTAATATACAGATGAATACAGCGCCTTTTGAGAGCGTCACTCATATCCCTGTAATTGTTTGATGTAAGTATCACGAAAGGAATGGACTTAGCTTTTCTTGTACCAATTTCTGGAATTGTTACCTGAAAATCACTCAAAAGCTCAAGAAGGAATGCTTCGAACTCAGGATCTGATTTATCAACCTCGTCGATTAATAAGACAACAGGCTTTTCAGACATAATGGCTTTTAAAAGAGGCCTTGGCTGAATGAACCTGTCAGAGAAAAAAGCGTCCTCCTGCTCGGCTATCTTGTCAACTGCCTCTGCAAGGGAAGTTGAATCCTGAATAACCGTATTGATTTTTTCCTTGACCATCTGTGTGTAAAGGAGCTGTTTTGCGTATTCCCATTCATAAAGAGCCTTGGCTTCGTCAAGACCTTCATAGCACTGCATTCTTATCAACTCACGCCCCTGGCTCTTTGCTATTGCCTTGGCGAGTTCTGTTTTCCCAACTCCAGCAGGCCCTTCTATCAGGACAGGCTTCTGGGTCGAATCAGCAAGAAAAACCACCGTGGCTATTTCCCTTGACGGAATATAGTTGACATCTCCGAGTCGCACCTGAACTTCTTCAACACTATTAAATTTCATCTGAGGTTTCCCATGAATGATTTGAACAAAAAACCATGAACTTTTCACCACATAGCAGGGATGATCTAAAAGAGCAAGCCGCCAGGAAAGTAATAAGTGGCATAATTTTAATAGACTCGCAAAAAGTTAAAAATGGCTTTAGCGTCATGCTGGACCTGATCAGGTATCTTTGTAATTTCAGCCGCTTCTGCATTCCGGCCTGCGTCGGAATGACGGGAATCGTATTTTTTGCGAGTCCATCATTATTTAATGAAAGGGCCTGAATTGAAGATGCAAACAGACTTTATTCCATAGCGCCTTCAATGATGTTTCTGGCCTTATCCATGAGGATATCAATATTGGCTTCAGAATATGAACAGATTTCAATCGGCTCATGTATTATCATCTGGGCCAAGCCTGGAAGAAGATTCATGGTTTTTGCAGGAAGGATATCCCTTGTTCCTTTTATGGTTATTGGAAGCACGGGGAGACCAAGATCAATGGCCATCTTGAAAGCACCTTTTTTAAACTGGCCCATTTCACCTGTAAGACTTCTCGTCCCTTCGGGAAAAAAAAGAACCGAAGTTCCGTTAACAATCCTTTCTTTGGCTCTGTTAATCTCTTCTATTGCATTGGCGCTGTTAGTTCTATCGATATATATATGCCCCATGGCATCGCATACATCTCCAAGAACAGGAACTTTTCTGAGTTCCTTTTTCATAACCCATTTGAAATCAATCCCAAGCCATCCGTAAAGAATAAAAATATCATAATGACTCTGATGATTACACACAATGACATAGGACTGTTTCCGATCGATATTTTCTCTGCCAGTGATTCTGACAAACATGGGAGTGGCCCAAGCGTTCACTTTTGCCCATGTTACAGCTGATATTCGGCTGGCAAGTTTTGGACTTATAAACCAGCCGATGAAGCATCCTGGCACACCAAGAACAATGGTTGAAATAAAAAGAAACGGTATATAAAAAAGCCACTTATACGGTTGATAAATAAATACCCCAATTTTCTTCATGAATTCGGGAATCTGAATGGATTCAAAGTATTTGGAATTGTAGAAGTTTTCCAGCATGTGATGTCCTTTTATCGACTAAATAAAATAAATATCTTCAATAAAAACATTACAAGAAAATAAAAAAATAAGGCAGACAAGCCATTTAAGGCGGTCTGCACTTAAATTAATATTTGAAAAGAATTAACAGGAATTTTCGGATTGTGTTTTCAGATTTTGTCCTTGACCGAATTCCAGAAACCTGAAACTCCCATTTTCCAGCCGGAAATAAAGGAGTTTAGATTATGCCTTGCGGCTTTTCCTGAAGTCTCAATAAAAGCGGAGATATTCTCGGTTTTAAAATACTCTGAAAAATAAGAACCGAGCATCTTGTTTTGAAGTGGATCCTGGTCATTTTCAGGTTCCCAGGAAATAGCATAGTAAAGCTCATCATAATGGGCCATTTTAGCCCATTTCATGCCCTCATTCATACCCTTGTCAATCATCCTTGAGATGGCTTCCTGCTTTTCTTTTTTAAGACGCTTGATTATTTCAGACAGACTTGTGTCCTCAGAAATTCTTTTCTGGAGTTCCTCTTTTTTCTGAATAGCTTCAGTAACCATATCCTGAAACATTTGGGAAAGGTTGAACGAAGATCTCCAGTCAGATATTTTCTGGTAAAGGGATTCGGGAACACTTAAAGTTATTTTTTTTGCCATATAAACCAGCCACGTTTCAAGTTACAGGACACATATAAACAAAACCGATACGCATCAATAATATTGTTACGTATCATCTTTGAAAGCACGTATCAAGATCAAAAATGTTGCTAAAACCATCAAAATGACCGTACTCATATTTGTCATACCAATATTGATTTCAAAATAAAAACTCTGAAAATAGCGATTGATAAAAATCGCATCATAATACGCTGAATGGTAGGTACGACTATCCTAAAATCAAGCACAGCTTATCTGTGCCTAACACCTGTATTTACTGCTTTTTTATTCCATATCCTGTTTGGGAAAGTGTAAGTTTGATGTCCACCCATTAAAATAGGGATTTTCAAAAAAAGAAATATGCATTATAAAAACACAACTTTGGTTTTAATCAATATCCCTCGGAAAAATATTCATGAAAGATTATGGAATTAGCGCCACTTCTACTGAAGTTAATTCACAAAAAAGCCATGGATATCTGATTTATAAAACGATATTAATCAGATGATATTCAACAAAACAAGTCTGAACTGAGTTCCCCCATCATCTGAACCAGACTCATCCATACTTTGATAACGGGGCAGTTTGAAAAAACTCATCTAACTTGTGTTAAATATGCCTGATATCATCAATAACTCCTTAAATTTGACAAGACAGGTTAATCAGGAGAACAGGTTTTGTGGGGTTTTAATGAATAAAAAATTTGGCATTGATTTACCCTATTCAAGGATTCTTGTTTTCTTATTCATTTCCACGCTTGTAATTCCCCAGATTCGTACAGACATTTCCCATGCTGAAACAAATAGTGATTTGTCGGAAATGAGCATTGAAGAATTGATGAATCTCCCCATAAAATCCGTTGGCTTTTTTGATATATCATCAGACAAGGCGCCAGGATCAATATGGATACTTAATGAGCATGATATAAGAACAACGCCTTCCCAGAGCATCGCCGAACTTCTACAGCTGACCATTCCTGCAGTAAACGTAAGCTCTCATAGCATATATGGCTCCCTTTACGCTTCAAGGGGAGCTCCGATGTTTGATAATTCAAGCAGCCAGTTCATGTGGGATGGGATGAACCTTAATTCAGGTGGCAGCCTTGGAGTCAATTCAGGTCTTAAATTGCCTTTGCTTGGAGATATCCACCAAATAGAAGTCAGCAGCGGCCCGTCAGCTGTCATTCATGGGAATGGCGCGTTAAACGGATTTGTTAATCTGGTACCTAAATCAGGTTCTACGAATCCAGGTAATTATGCAAATGTCAGCTACGGTTTTGATGACAGAATGATCAAAATTGAAACAGGGCATGGTCTTGAATATGGTTCTGATAAAAATTTTTATATTTACGCTGGAATGGCAGGAGCTGATGGGTCATCTGCAAATGACGATCTTGGATATGGACAATACAGCTACGAAAATCATGGTCAGGGGCTCAGCAATGATTATAACGTACGTGAAATAGCATGGCCTAATTACAGGACAAGCCTTAACTGGAATCATGGCCAATTTCAGTTTACAGGACTTCTTCAGAAGGAACTCTATTCGTCAAACAGCTATTTTACAAATGACCAGAAATCTCCCCAGCTCTACCACGAAACAGCAGCAATAAGGCCTAAAGTTGATATCAGCTTGGGAACATTGGAATCACTTGAAATAGACATTCCTCTGGAGTTTTTTGATTCAGGCTATATATCAAATTACAAAATCCAAAAAGAAAGAGGAAACTCTGATTTGAGGATTGAAACAAACTGCGTACTTAAAAGCACAAGAATTCAAGACAACCAGCTGGCTGCCGGCTTCAAGATTGAATACGATCATCACAGAAGCAACAGATATTACCTGAGGTCAAGACCTTCATCTTCTCCAATTGGAGACGATGCTGACTGGGTTGTATACTCACTTTTTACTGAAGATATTTTTTCAATTTCAAAAAACTGGAACCTGACAGCAGGAATAAGGTATGACAGCATCAAATACGATACGGACGAGGCATCTGATTTTCTGAATGAAATAATTGAAGATTCAGATCTTTTTTCTCCAAGAATTGCCACTTCATATAATTTGACACAAACCACCGTAATAAAGGCAGGATACCAGGAAGGTTTTCACTTTCCTCCTGTAACTGAAATTTACACCGGCAACTTAAAACCAGAATCAATAAAAAGCTTTGAAACCAATCTCATTCAGGAGCTTCCAGGCACAGGCCTGAAAATAACCTGCAACGCTTTTTACAATATTTACAAAGATTCGCTGCTCTCAGATCTTGGAAGTACAAGGGGCAACCAGAGAGATGATTTTGGGGCAACCGGTGGGGAAATAGCCATTGACTGGGCGGATGGTCAGATTACAAAAGCCCAGTTATCCTATTCGTACAGCAGACCGCTCGATATTTCCAGCAACCCGGTGTCCATCAACACAGCAGATGAAGATCTTGATGAATGGTACTGCTACCCTGCTCATATGATTAAAGGCAGGATATATCGTTACTGGATGGAAAAAATGATAATGACTTCCCTTGCGTTTGAATATGGCAGCAGCGTTTCCAAACCTTCTGAAGAATGGTATCAGGCCAGGGAAATATTTAATAATGACCGTTTCAGTGTTAGCTGCAAGGGTAAAATCAGAGTGGCGGATCGAATTTACATTGAATTACTCGTTAAAAATGTGGCACACAACAATATACCAGTACCATCCTACCCATACAATTCTCCGTGGGAAGGCGCCCTTGGAGAAGCCTCTACTTATTCATACATCGGTTTCAGATTGGAATGACAGGTGAAACAAGTCAAAACGTGGGGTGCGTAGCGTTTTCATAGAATCGTTTAAATCAGACGGCACGCACCATACAGAAATAGTAGATCAACGACATTGCCACCCGGCTCTTTCAAACAAAAAATAAATGCTTATGGTCTTTATTACCAAAGTCGAAAAAAAATCAGGTTTGCGTCATTCCTGTGTAGGCAGGAATGACTGAAATTGGTCTTTTTGCGACCTTGACTTTATAGGCTTAACCCCAAAAAATAAATATAGGGAAAATAAATCCGGCAGTGACAATGAATTATATTATTTCTGAAATAGCATTCAAAATATTTCTAATATTCTAACTTTATTATGTAAAAAACTATTTCAGTAAGAATCAGCGGCCGGAGTAAATATTATAAGGAGACGATCATGTCTACAAGCAGTATTTTAATATTATTCTCATTTTTTTTTATATCACTTATTATCTCACCATATAGTTCAAAAGCAGAAGATAATTCAGAAATAGCTACTTTTGCAGGCGGTTGTTTCTGGTGTATGGAAAAACCTTTTGAAGAATTGGAAGGAATAAAAGAGGTTGTTTCCGGATACACGGGCGGTACAAAGGAAAACCCGACATATCATGAAGTATCTTCGGGATCTTCCGGCCATGTTGAAGCTGTCCAGATTGTTTTTGATCCTAAGAAAATATCCTACGACAAGCTTCTTGATGTTTTCTGGAGGCAGATAGATCCTACGGACGAAAACGGCCAGTTCGTTGACAGAGGCTCGCAATACAGAAGCTCTATTTATTATCATTCTGAAGATCAAAAGAAACAGGCCGAGGCTTCTAAAGAAGCTTTAAATAAATCAGGAAGGTTTAAAAAACCCATAAAAACTGAAATCATTCCAGCGACAGTATTCTACAAGGCAGAAGAATATCATCAGGATTATTACAAGAATAACCCAGTAAGGTACAAATTCTACAGGTTCAATTCTGGCAGGGATCAGTTTCTTGAAAAAATATGGAAAAAGGAGCCTGGGGCTTCTTCTTCAAGCACGAACGGCGCCTTCATCAGGCCAAGTGATGAAGAACTGAAAAAAATACTGACTCCCCTTCAGTTCCACGTAATCCGTGAAAACGGAACGGAAAAACCTTTTGAAAATGAATTTTGGAACAACAAAGAGGAGGGCCTTTATGTTGATATTGTTTCAGGAGAACCTCTTTTCAGTTCCGCAGATAAATTTGATTCCGGAACTGGTTGGCCAAGCTTCACCAAAGCAGTTAATCCGAATAATATTATAGAAAAAACTGACAAATCTATATTCATGACCAGAACCGAAGTAAGAAGCAGGAAAGCGGATTCACACCTTGGTCATGTATTCAATGACGGCCCAAAGCCTAAAGGGTTAAGGTACTGCATAAACTCAGCCTCAATGAAATTCATTCCAAAAGCGGATATGGGAAAGCTGGGGTATGGAGATTATTGATCAATGCCATCCAACAACGCCGGAACCGCCGCCCATATGAATTGTAAAAACATCTCCCCGCGGGCATCTGTTTGTGCTGTCTGTTACGTCAATTGTGATTGATGTGTCCGGATCGCCACTTATTATCACGTTTGGAGCCCCATTGTTAAAGGCGACCTTAAGGTCTGTTGATGAAGGGAGGGTAGTGTGGGCTGGGATTGAAAAATAAGCAGATAGTGCAGCTTTTGCATTTTGGGCGTCATTTTCAGCCAAAGGGCAATAAGTTTTATTTCTATAGTTTATCATATTTACAATGGCAATGGCAGCGAGACTTCCAATAATTGCAACAACCACCATTACTTCTATCAGAGTAAATCCATTCTTGTTTTTTAAAAAATAAGCACTGGATTCCATATTCACCTCTTCTGGTTTGAATATTATATTTCGTGAACCTTTTTTGCATTTTTCTGCAATTTTCATTCCAGTAAAATGAGATAATACCGCCTTAATACGGGTTCAATTGAGTCAAAAAATGCTTGTGGACATCATAATATTGACATTTTTTGCATCGGTCATAATTCACATAAACAAACACTTGTTTTTTTAGTAATCCCGGCTATGAGGAATTGCATTTGCAATCAAATAATGTTGGAGTCGCAAAGCTAAAAAAAGGCGTCTACGTCATGCCGGACTTGATCCGGCATCTTCGTATTTTCAGACACTTCTGGATTCCGGTCTGCGCCGGAATGACGGGGATCTAACTTATTACGACTTAATCAAATAATGACTTTGATTGCATTTTCATTTTTGATGATGATATATAGTCTGGCTTTGATGGCGTGGATAAGACTTGTTTGGTTTTCTGCAAGCTTTTATCTTAAAATATAATTATCTTACTTCATTAAATTTTTCATAAAAATTATAACTGGTTTCATATGAAAGAAAAAAAAACGGACAAAATATATTTTTCACCCCTTGATCAAATTGCTCCTTTTGAGTTTGATGAAAATGTGGTGAATGTTTTTGATGATATGATCAACAGATCTGTGCCTTTTTACGGTGAAATTGTCAGACGCCAGGCCCAGCTTGCCGCTCACTTTTATATGAATAATACGGTGATTTTTGACCTCGGATGCTCACACGGTAATTTTGGCATTGCACTGGCTTCTGAAATGGGACAAAGGGATTTTCGAATAAAAGCCATAGACAATTCAGAACCCATGGTCATCAAATACAGAGACAGGCTCAGCAAATCGGGCCTATCTGAAAAGATATCAGTGGAATGCTCGGACATCAGGGATAGCGATTTAAAAAACGCCTCCGCAGTGGTAATGAATCTGACTCTTCAGTTCCTTCCTGTGGCTGACAGATCAGATTTTATTAAAAGAATCCACGAGGCTCTTATTCCCGGGGGAATATTTCTGATCACAGAAAAAATTCATCATAAAGACGAATTTCTTGATGATCTGGAGCAAGTGTTCTACTACAGGTTCAAAAAAGAAAATGGTTACTCTGAACTTGAGATAAGCCAAAAAAGAGAAGCCCTTGAAAACGTGCTTGTGCCGGATACGCTTGAACAGCATATGGCAAGATTTGAAGCTGCAGGATTCAAAAATATCGCAATATGGCACAAATGGTTTAATTTCTGCTCTTTCATCTGCGTAAAATAAAATGGAACAACAAATTCTGTCTGAAAAACTTGTAGTTGCGGCCAATGATAAACTGCCACGCATCATAGCTGATCTAATTAATGAAAAAATGGAACAGACCGCTTTAATGCCGGGCGTTCCAGAAACATGCAGGAATATTTTCCTTGATCTGCCTGAAATAGCGCCGTCTGATTTGAATCTGATTAATGGGATAGTCAGTATAGGCACACATGAAGACATAAGTGATCAGGAGAGAGAAAGAGTTTCAGAGCTTCTTTTTCGTCTTAATCCCTGGAGGAAAGGTCCTTTCAATGTATTCGGCATTCACATAGACACGGAATGGCGATCCGACATGAAGTGGGGCAGAATCGAAAATCTGCTGTCGCCTCTTGAAGGACGCAGGATACTCGACATAGGATGCAGCAACGGATATTACATGTTCAAAATGCTTCCGCATAATCCTGAGTATGTAATAGGAATCGACCCATATCCAAATTTTTATTTCCAGTTCTTAAGTTTGCAGAAATATATACGTTCAGAAAAAGCCCACTATATCCCAGCCGGTTTCGAAGCACTTACAGGATGCGAACACCTTTTCGACACAGTGTTCTGCATGGGAATACTTTATCACCGCAAATCACCTTTTGAACTTCTTGAGAGAATAAACCAAATACTCAGAAAAGGCGGTGAACTGGTTCTTGAAACCATAATCATCCCTGGAGACACGGATATGGTTCTCTGCCCTGAATCGAGATACGCAAAGATGAGAAATGTCTTTTTTATTCCAACTTTAAAAACCCTGCTTAACTGGCTATTAAAATCTGGATTCAAAGATTTACGCGTACTTGATGTTTCAAAAACAAACCTTGATGAGCAGAGAAAAACCGACTGGATTGAGTCAGAATCACTCGAAAGCTTCCTTGATCCTGGTGATCCTGAAAAAACAGTGGAAGGTTATCCGGCTCCAATACGAGCCGCTATTTCAGCAATATCAAAATAATTTTATTCAACATTCATATGAAAAGAGGCTCAGAAAGTCAAAAAAATGCTTCAGCGTCATGCCGGACTTGATCCGGCATCTTTGTATTTTCAATTACTTCTGGATTCCTGCATTCGCCGGAATGACAAAAATCTGAATTTTTGCGACATTGACAACATTAACTGATAGATAGACCTTTTACAACCAACCTGAATGATTTTACCCTCATCACAGGATAGTATGATTTTTTTGCCTTTTCCAGTCCAGGCTGCCCCATATCGCTTTCCTTGTTCAGATATTCAAGCCCTGAAAAAAGAATTTCAGCGCATTTGCTGTCAAAATACTGATAAAGGCCTTTAATTGTTGGAACCGCTTTCTCAAAATGAAGAGCGCCCATTCTGTCGCTTATCCTTGACGCAACCGCTATGGCGTTTATTTTTCCTTCAAGCCTTAATATAAGTCCCTTCATTTCAAGTTTCTCAAGATTCTGAATGGCATTGCTGGCGGCATTTTTTTCACACAGCATGCTGCTTTCAGGATTCTGTCCGCAATCCCTTTCCACGCACCATTCTTCAAGATAATCCAGACAATCTTCAACAGTGTCTGGTGTCATGTCCTGGATAACAGCAAGACCAGTATTAATATAGTTTTTCTGAAAATAATTGAAATGATTGCGTTTTTTCATAAGCTTGTTGCCTTTTAAAGAGGCAAGATCTTCGCTGAGATATATATAATCCTCGTATTCAGACTGCTCTTCAACATCAAAAAACTCGGAAATCGCATTCATTCCATAAAATGAAATATAGTTTTCAGGTACAAACCAGTAAGAACTGTAGCCATATTTTTCAGCATAGCCAGCAAGTTCTGAAGGAGTAGCCATTTTATCCCTGCGCATGGGGAGCATAAGATGGTCGTGTTCTTTTTCCTTTTCGAACAGATGGGACATAAGAAGCGTATCGCCCTCAATTTTATAATAAGGAGAAGCGACCGCAGTATTCCAGCATATTATTGAAGCAAGACTATAAACTGATAGTTCATAGGGCTGATTCTCAAAAAAAGGCTTTAAGGCCTTATAATCATCAATAGAAATTGTTTTAAAATTTTTCATCCCAACCTTAGCATGGGGACATCATTTTCAAGTTTGGTAAATCCGAGCTTCTCATAAAATCTGCTTGAATTTTTTTCAGCTATCAAACCTACCCAACGAATGCCATCCCCATGAAGCCTTTCATATAAGGCGTTTATTATTTCAGAGCCTATTTTACGGCCACGATATTCAGCCGCCACGGTAACATCCTGGATATATGCGTCACTGTATCCATCACTGATCGACCTGCCCATGCCAATAATTTTGCCCGACTCAATTACTGCGAGAAAGCAATGGCTTCCCTGGACAATTCTTCTGACAAGTTCAGGAGCATCCTTTCCAGGATACCACCACTCTTCGGTTAGGTACAGGTTTACAATATCCTCTACTTGAGAGTCTGTGACTTCTTTCAGAAACACAAATTCAGGCATAAATTGGGATTTCATCCTTGGTTTGTCAAGCGTTGAAGACATTTTTTCAGACCAATCATATTCTATTGGCATATCCTTGACAGTTAAAATATGTGCTGATAATTAAATCTGCCCTTTTAGTCAAAATCTGCATTTATATTAGCATATTCTTGCATGTCAACCAGGTTTTAGATAAAAAGGACTGACGCAGAATAACGTCTTTATAATTAAGCACAAAAAAATGTAGTAATACGCTAATAACGCCGGAAAAGAGGATTATGGAAAACATTCGCAACTTCAGTATCATAGCTCACATAGACCACGGCAAGTCAACGCTTTCGGATCGCCTGATCCAAAAGGCCGGGATCATTTCAGACAGGGAATTCCATGACCAGATCCTCGATTCCATGGACATTGAAAAAGAACGTGGAATTACAATCAAAAGCCAGACCGTATGTCTTCCATATAAAGCAAAAGACGGCAAGGAATACATTCTTAATCTGATCGACACTCCTGGCCACGTTGACTTTACATATGAAGTATCAAGAGCCCTCGCATCATGTGAAGGTGCTCTGCTTCTGGTTGATGCAAGCCAGGGAGTAGAAGCTCAGACCCTTGCAAACATGTATCTTGCAATGGAGCATGACCTGGAGATCATTCCTGTAATCAACAAGATAGATTTACCATCAGCTGACATTGAATGGGTAAAAAGCCAGATAAATGATGATCTCGGCCTTGACGCCGACCTTGCCGTTCTTGCGTCGGCAAAGGAGGGTATTGGCATAGAAGAAGTTCTGGAAAGCGTGGTAAAATATCTGCCGCCTCCGAAAGGAGACCCTGACGCGCCTTTAAAAGCCCTTATCTTCGACTCCCACTATGACCCGTACAGAGGCACGGTTGTTCATATAAGAATTCTGGACGGCAGATTGAAGCCGGGTGATACGATCATGTTCATGTCCAACAAGGCATCTTACAGGGTTGAGGAAGTCGGGATTTTCCAGATTATAAAAGTACCTAAAAAGGAAATCAAGGCCGGCGAAGTTGGTTATATTGTAGCAGGAATCAAAACCGTCAGTGACACAAGATGCGGCGATACAATAACCCTTAAAGACAGACCTTGCGCCGAGCCAATGGACGGGTTCAAAGATGCCAAGCCAGTTGTCTTTTCATCCATATATCCGATTGCATCCGACGACTACGAAGAGCTTGCCGCATCCATAGAAAAGCTTAAATTAAATGACGCATCACTAATTTATGAAAAAGACTCATCAGCTGCCCTCGGATTCGGTTTCAGATGCGGATTCCTTGGCCTTCTTCATCTTGAGGTTGTTCAGGAGCGCCTTGAAAGGGAATTTGACCAGTCACTTATTCTGACGGCTCCTTCTGTTCAGTATGAAGTATCAACGACAGATGGGATTACGGCAATCATTGACAACCCTGCCCTTTATCCTGACCCTACGAATATAACGATGACCAAGGAACCTTTCATCAAGGCTTCCATAATAATGCCTGACAGATATATGGGCCCTGTCATGAAACTCTGCATGGAACGCAGGGGAACGAACAACAATTACCAGTATCTTACAAACAGCCGAATCGAGCTAACCATAGAGCTTCCTCTTGCAGAAGTTGTTTATGATTTTTATGACAGGCTCAAGAGCGTTTCCCAGGGCTATGGTTCCTTTGATTATGAAATTATAGATTACAGGGAAACAGATGTTGTTAAGCTGGATTTCCTCATAAACGGAGAAAGGGTTGATGCTCTTTCAATGCTTGTTCACAAGTCAAGAGCAGAAGAAAGGGCAAGGATTGCCTGCTCAAAACTCAAAGATGAAATTCCACGCCAGATGTTCAAGGTGGCAATCCAGGGTGCAGTAGGAGCCAAAATCATAGCAAGGGAGACTCTCTCTGCTTTCAGAAAGGATGTTACAGCAAAATGCTATGGTGGAGATATTTCAAGAAAGAGAAAGCTCCTCGACAAGCAGAAAAAAGGTAAAAAGAGAATGAAGATGGTTGGCAAGATCGAGCTTCCGCAGTCTGCGTTTCTTGCTGTTCTGAAAAGCGAAGAGGATTAGAATTCTGAAAATGAATTCGGGGCAACTTAAAATGCCTCGGATTCATTTCATGACTTTTGTTTTGGCCATTTCCCCTTTAAGTGTTGATTTTGTTGTACTGAAAAAACTATTTAATATAACAGCCTCCGGGAAGGCTGCGTGCCCCCTGTCAACCAAAGTCAGATGGTAATCGGAAAAACGATTGGCGTCACAGTTCATATAGATAGAGCCTCAGTCTGCTTGCTTTTTGGAAAAAGCTCATCTCCGGACTCAGGAAATAAAAAGCCTGATATAAAAAAAGCCGCGCCCCATTAATTAAATGGATTGCGGCTTTAAAATATCAGCAAATAAATCCTAAACCTGCTTGTCGCACATTGACGACAGAGGATTATTTACAGGCTATATTTTTTGCAACAGGGCCCTGCTCTTTTTCAACAATTTCAAAATCAACAACCTGGCCTTCTTTCAAAGCTGCCGAATCACCACCGTATGCAGCCTTACTGAAAAAGATATCTCCGCCGCCTTCCTGCTCGATAAAGCCAAACCCCTTAGAATCGCTGTACCATTTAATTTTTCCTGTAGCCACTGCCCTTGCCTCCTTGAGTTTTTTATATAGAATATTTACCTATTCATAATCATTATTAATATAGGGCTTTAAACACAAACAAGGGTTTAAAGCAATATTTTTCAGCCGTGAGACGTCTGTTTTCTGATGAGGGCTTGGCCCTGAAGCACTCTGGCCAATGTGAATTACATGCTTCCTTAAAATTTAATCCTGAAAAACATCACCTGCAAATTCGGCTTTCAGTTTAGAAATTCAGGTAGTATAACTTCTTGCTGGTTGTTTTCTTCTGAACCAAAGTCTATCTATTTCTGCTCTGGGCCGGAAATATGACTTGCTATGATCTTATCATAACAATAAAATAAAAAATTGTTTTAATGATAGATATTTCTACACATCAGGATAAAGCTTTTGTATGCAGTCTTCACAAATACCATGGCTAAACTCAGCATCAGAATGCTTGCTTATAAAAACTTCCATATAATGCCATTTCCCTTCATTATCACGAATTTTTTTACAATATGTGCAAATAGGAAGCAATCCCCTTAACACTTTGATTTCGTTTAAGTAATCTGATAACTTTTTATTTTCATCTCCAAGTAAAGTATTCATATAAATCAGCTCTAAATGATTCTGAACTATTTCCCTGAAATTTATTATGAGCTGCTCAACAGTTTCTGAGAAATGATTTTAGAGCTGGTCTGGAAAAATTGGACAGCCATTTAAGTGAAAATCTGCTTTATTAGAACATCAAAAAAAAGGAGCAGAAGAATGGCAAAAGGAATCA
>NZ_AUEY01000063.1 GCF_000426225.1 Desulforegula conservatrix Mb1Pa | reverse complement strand
TCTTTAAGGCTTTTACTGCCAATGGTCATACCGGTTTCAAGAACAATAAGGGTTTCCTTGAGCGTCAGGGTATTACCTTCGATGGCATTGGAGTTATACGTCCATTCTACCATCAGCTGCTTTTGCAGGCGACTTACTATTGATGGAGAAAGAGGCCTGAATGTGTCTATCAGCCTTTTGGCTTCATCTATTCTGTTTAATAATATTTTTATACGATCGTTTTTCATAAAATTTATCTTATCCGATCATAATACATGAGTCAATGCAAACCATGATCGGATATAATATTATTATATGCATACGATCATGGCTTCTATTCATTAATAGAAATGAATTCTGTTCTTGAAATAGTTTAAAAAAGGAGCGGAATTATAATAAAATGACTTATCGATCACAGTTTGGGCCACTTTTTCTGAATCCAGCGGGGAAGGGGAGGCTCCTATATATAAGGTTTAAATGACGGGGCTTGAATGGGTCTGTGATCTATAAGGAACATTAACGAGCACAGATAGAGATTGTCTAAATGCATAAAATACGAGGTACTACCAGTATAATTTTCCATTTTTGAAGGAAAAAGGTCTGATTTATGTGTCGGCGTAAGTAGAAAATCCTCATTATCGATATTTCAGCAGCTTGAAATGGTTTGAACCCATGCCTCCGATAGATCCATCGTTGATGACGAAGTGGCGCAAGTGAGTTGGAGAAGCTGATGCTGAAGCAGACCATTTAGGAAGACTTAAAGATGAAAGTCGTAAAACAGTCTGGACTAATTATTCGTAAATTTCAGGTTAACAGATTCTGGAAAAAAATTACCGTAAACTATCGCCTATCTTTTTTATGAAGTGAAAGCACCCATCTAAAAATTAGATTCCTTAACAAACCAAGAAAAAATATTTTCAAATAGTCTAAAAGCCAAAGGAGCAGAATTGACCTTAATAATTACATCACCCTTCATTAATCTTGAGATGTGGGCCGAATTATTATCTGTAATAGCAGGATCAAGCCATATTTGGTAAAAGCTTTCGTTGGTTTTAAGCATGCCATCGGTACTTCTCAAGACAGGAATGTCTCCGCCATGAACGGATGCAAGGCATAGTTCATCAAATTTTGCGGTGCCTATTCCCCGCACCTCACTTACAAAACATTCAACATGACTATTTAAGCCGCTTTCTTCATAAAACTTTGCCCGCATCCCATTTTTTATTAAGCTGATATATTCTTCGTTAATATATGCCTTAACCTTATTTTTGTTTTCGTTCAGCAGCACAGCCAGAAGATTTTTGCGGGACACCCATAATCCAGGCCTGATTCCTCTGGCAATCTCTTTTACTGTTCCATTATCATTAGCCTTAATCGTCAGTCGTTGAATTTGTTCCCTGAAACCTTCGACTCTCTCAATAGCCGCGATAAGCTCCTTTTGAGTCACTTGATATTTATCAAAATAATTTTCACTGTTTGATATCTGAGTATATTTCTTATTAAGAATTTCAAGCTCATATGTTGCTATTTTCATTTCATAGCCTAACAAATTATCTTCAAGGATAAAAAGCGTGTCGCCTTTTTTTATTTCTTGACCAACAGCAATTTTGACTTCTTTAATCTGTGCTGAAACATGCGGATATATTTTTGATATTGTAGCCGAGCGCATGACCGCCGGTATTTTTATATTTTTGTCCCATGGAACAAAAAATACAAACACTACAACCCCAAGAACTGCAAAAAACAATAATAAACGATTACGCTTTATTTGTTTCCTTATCTGGAACCATACTTTGATTTCAGAGTAGAACGGTTTTACAATAAACCAGGTGATTTCAACAAAAAAAAGAAAGATTCCTAGAGCCTTAAAAGAAAATCTATAAACGAGAAATGCGATGCCTATAAAAACTACTAATCTGTATATCCATGTTGTTATTGCATAAAGAATAACAAAAACCATCTTTCTCAAACTCATAGATTCAGGGCATGGAGTATTTATTCCAAGTAACACCTTCCTGAGGAACCATTTTCCTATCGCAAAAGATCTCGTTTGGAAATTTGGCATATCAAGTAGATCAGAAACTATATAATAACCATCAAAACGCATAAAAGGTGAAAGATTTAAAAAGAATGATCTTACCCATATTGTTGAAGAAATCAGAAAAAAAGCGCTGCGCACAGGGCCATCCTGGCATAAGGCCCATCCTGCAGTTGCTAAAACAGCAAGATACATCTCCGCAAATACACCAGATACCGATATCATTAGTCTTGATCTGTTGTCTTTGAGTTTCCAAGCATCCGTATTGTCAGTATAAAAAACCGGCCACATAACTAAAAAAACAATGCCCATTGAAGGCACATTAAGACCATAGTTTTTTGCGGTATACGCATGCCCAAATTCATGAAGCAGCTTGGCTGTTATTGTTGCGAGGCCATAATAAAACAATCCCTTGATTGAGAAGAGATATATAAAAGTGTGTTTATATTCAACCCATCTGGTAAGAACAGAAAAAATACCGAAAAGTCCAAGCAGCGTAAATAATAATATTGAAAAAGGATGGGTCAGACATTTGGCAAAGCGAAGACTTTTCGAAAGAAATCTGTCTGGATTGAACAAATGAATTTTAATATACAAATAATTATGAAGTAGCCATTTAAGTATATTTAATTTGTTCTCAGATCTTAAGTGATGGGATTTTTTAAGCAAGCCGTTTACGGAAAGAAGCTGTTGTATGTCGAGAACCTCGTCCGCATCCGTTTTTATGAGAGTCTCCGTTGATACAGCCAGTGCAATATCCTCAGCGTTCCCTTGCCCCCATCTTGAAAGAATCTCAAATTCTGGCCATCCAATCATCCAGAAACGATTTCTCACTGGGTCATAAAGTTTCCATGTCGGCGATCCGCCTGGCCCTAAGGATCCCGGTAAGAGTTTAAGATCTTCACGCAGAGGTATTATCATAAACCTGTCAGCTGACGAATGTATGAGAGAGGCTTCCGTAAAATATAATAGAAAAATGGAACTCGTTTTCCGTAGATTTTTGCGCTTCCTCTGAGTCCAATCCGAGGGATTTTCTGACCAGCCTCAAAATCCCCCTTAAGCCTGAAGGCTACAATCCCTGAAGGAGTTGTTTCTGCTTCATAGCCAGCATGCTTTAATGAGGCCTTTAGAGGCTTTTGTGGTTCGATATTAAGAAAAACTTTTATTTCAGAACCATTATCAACATTTATAGCATCCTGAACAGGCAGCATTATTTCTGCTTCTACATTAGAAGGGGCCGCAACCTCCATTATTTTTTCACCGATTGAAACAGGCTTACCAAGCCAATCATATTGATCTGAGAAAATAACAACTCCATCAATCGGAGCCTTAATCTTAATCATAGAAAGTTTTTCTGACAGATAGTTTAACTCAGCCTGCTTCAAATCAACTCTTGATTCAAGTATCTGTGCCATGGCTCTGCTTGGTTCGTCAATAAAGCCCTTCTGTGTAGAGCTTTTAAGCTCTGCTTTGGCCACATTGAGAGCTTTAGAGACAACCTCATATTCATTTCTAATTTTGATGTCATCAAACTTAAAAAGCAAGCCGCCCTTCTCTACTTCTTGATTTGGAACGACAAAAAATTCTTTTACAACAGCTTCTACTGGAGCTGTAATTATATACGGATTTTTGGATTTTATTTCTAGTGAACCTACGGAAGAAAGGCGAATTGGAAAAATCATAAGCAAGAAAAAAACTGCTATTAAATATTTTCGGGATTTTTTTTCACTAACTGATTCAAAAAATCCTATAAAAAATGATTTATGACATGAAAAATGAGCGAGCCATGCGTAGTAGAATGAACTTGTAATTATTGATGCAATTTCTCTTTCTGCGTCAAGCCATGGCTCAGAGCGAATAAAAAAAATACCGCCACCAGCTTTTTTGTCTGGCCCAGTCAACGGGCAGTAAAGAAGTTCTCCTATTCCCCATTCAAGCCAGGCATCTTTGTCATCAGGACTAACCAAATCGGAGATACAAAAGCATTTTATGTTGTCATCCTGATTTGAACTAACAACATTTTTTGCGAATCTGATAATAAAATCAATATATGGACTTCTTATATCGAATGAATCAGTTCCCGAAACATTTTCAATTATAACGTCATTAGCTTTTTTAATCCTCCAAAAAAATGCCTGTTTATATTTAATGAGTTTTGTAGATTCATTAAGCATCAAAAAGGATGCATGTTCTGGCGTTTCAGCAGCTCGGAAGATCTTCTCAAGTTCTATAATTGAACTTAAATAATCCAGTTGTTGTCGAGCAATTTTTAAATCCATCAAATCTATTTTCTCGTGAAAAAGTTCCGGCCTTTTTCAACATTTACAGTTTTATGCTGTCGCGCTCAAAAACTATTTAGTATTAAAATTGCAGACTCCGGTCATGCCTGGAATAAGATCCTTAGAAGGATTTTCTATATCTGCCTTGATTTCTATAGTTTGGCTCACAGAATCTATTCTGGCACCTATTGATTTTACTTTAGCATTATATTTATTACCTGTTTCATCAATACTTACAGAAAAAGTAGTACCCGTTTTAATCCATTTAATCCATTTTGACGGTATAAAAGTCTGTAACTCAACTTTGGTATCATCAATTATTTCAATCAAAGGCTTGCCTGGTGTTACATATTCATAAGGATCCACAAGTCTTTTAACGACTTTCCCATTAAATGGCGCTTTTAAAGAACATTTTTTCACCTGGATTGTACTGTATTCAAGATCTGCTTTGGTCATTCCCAATTTAGACTCGGCTGAGACAATTTCAATTTCACTTAAAGTACTCATTTTCGAAAGTTTCTGATTTATGGAGACGGTCTTACCCGCTTCTTCATAAGCTATTTTTGCCTTGGCAAGCAGTGCATTATATACTGAACAGTCAAGACAGAGAAGCTCCTGGCCTTCACTGAAAGGCTGTCCCATATCAACGGATATTTTTTGTATGGTTGCGGCCAGTTCTCCAGAAAGTATAGTTTTACTACGAGGTAGCACAAGTGCCCTTACTGCACTTGATTCTGCTCCTGAAAAAACGGACGGAGAATTATCCTGATCCGTCCTTTCAGCACAAAATACAACCGAATGGCAAAAAACAAGGCCGCAAAAAAATATAATAACAAGTTTCTTCATTTATGACTTAATTCTAATTATGAAAGAGGCTTCCCACAGTATCAAGTATGGACTTACGGCCACTCTCAAAGGAGCCGGAAACGCTTCTAAGTTGTGAACTAAACCCACCAACAAATAAAGGGGCACTTTTATCTGCCACTCTGCTAACAGGAGCAGATTCAACGGATCCAATATCAATGAATCCACCCTGTACTCTCTCAAGGCCAGTCTGATCAGTTAGCGGTATACCGCCCTGACCAGACACTGCTGAAGGATTACCTGTATTTATCGCCTGGCTTACAGGGCCAAGGGAATGAGACATAGTCAGTCCTGCGCCATATGAAAGTGGTCTGAGATCAGGATTCGCGGCAACCAAATCTGTAGCTACGCTTCCTGTAACAGATGCTTGTGTAAACAAGTTATATCCAAGGCTTGTAACTGGTCCAAAATTTTCTCCAGATACTATGGTATGTCCAAGTTCTGTATGTGCTGATGTTCCGTCAGCATTCACAACTGAGTAGACAGCGTCACCCTGAGATGCTGTATTCATTGCTATAGTCGAATGCGACATAATAACAGAGCCGCTCATGTTTAAAATACCACCTGCTTTTAAACCTAAATCGCTCGGTGTAGGAGATCCTTCTCCAGCCCATTTTGCCTCATTTCCGGATACTGTTGAAGAAATTATCCTTAACTCCGTGCCTGCATTGGTTAGGCCTGCGCCTGTGTATGCGAGATTGCCATTAATACAGCTACGATCAATTGTTATTTTGCCGTTCAAGGCATTGGCAACTCCTCCTCCGGAACCCAGGCTAATATTATTAGAAACCATCGTGTCTTTTACTATTGTTGTGCCTATCGCATTAAAAACACCGGCGCCTCCCTGAGTAGCACGGTTTTTTTCAATTAAAGACGAATCAATAATCGTATCACCAGCAACAACTATTCCTCCACCTGTTTCAGAAGTATTTTGCGAGATAAGAGAGTCTCTTATCATGGCAGGTTTATTTGTAAACACTCCCCCACCATAAAGGGTCGCTGAATTACCAGATATAAACACATTATCTAAAGTGAGGGAACCGTCACTAGAC
The DNA here is from genome assembly GCF_000426225.1 of Desulforegula conservatrix Mb1Pa. NCBI lineage: Bacteria > Pseudomonadati > Thermodesulfobacteriota > Desulfobacteria > Desulfobacterales > Desulforegulaceae > Desulforegula > Desulforegula conservatrix. Next base: position 17,571 of record NZ_AUEY01000063.1, on the reverse strand, counting down.
ACACCTCCTCCACCAATTGATGATGAATTCTGTTCAATGGAGCTGTCTTTTATCGTCAACGTATCATTTGCCCCATTGCATACACCCCCGCCCCATTCATTTGCCGAGTTTTCAAGAATTTCAGATTGATCAATAAGAAGGGTTCCCTGGTTGTAAATGCCTCCACCGGTGGTTGAGGCGGTGTTGCCTTGAACTTTTATTGAGTTAAAGTATGCTTGTTCAGTCGAGCATAAAATACCTGCTCCATTGCTCGAACTGTTATCATTGATAACGGAATCTTTTATTGATATATCTTTTATTATTAATATTCCTCCACCGAAGGTTGAGCCGGAATTTTGATATATTTCTGAAGATTCTATAACGGTTTTCCCATCACTCGATAAACCAGCTCCGCCTATTGAGGCCCTATTACCATGAATATCTGAATTGGTGATCGATAGTATTGATGTTCCGGTATTGCATATTCCTCCACCAAATTCACTGGCAATATTATCATATATTTCAGATGAGTTTACCAATGCCTTGGTGCAATTGAATAACCCTGCACCAGATTTTTGAGCAATATTATCGAATATGTAAGAATTCTTAATAGAAAAACTTGTGCCTGTATTAAAAATACCGCCGCCATATTCGGTTGAGTTATTGTGGATTGAGACGTTGTCTAACTGAATGTTGCCATAGTTAACAATAGCAGCTCCTGCAGAGACAGCATTGCAGTTTCTTATTTCTGAATTGCTTATCGACAAGAAACCTCTGTTGCATATTCCTCCACCGTCACTGGCGGACCCATTTTGAATTACAAGGCCTTGTATATCAGCTCCTGAAAATGAGACAATTTCTAATGCTCGAGATGCATTTTGTGCGTCTATTATCACATCAGGGGCATTATCATTATTTATATCGGCAGCTATGGTTAGGGTCGTTCCAAGAGGGCCTGAAATCAAAAGCTCATTGCCGTTAAGGGTTATTTTATTGCTTGAGCCTGAAAAAACAGAGCTGTCAAAGGTTATGGTATAATTTTCATTGACCTGGGATTGGTTTGTAAAATTCAAAGCTTCGCGAAGACTGATTTTTCCATCAGACGCTACTGAATCCTGGTTTGTATTAACTACAAACATGTTTCCGCTACCGTTATAAACAACAGTTACTACAGCTGTGGAAGTTGCACCATTATGATCCATGATTGAATAACTGAAGGTATCGGTGAAGATCTCTCCTCTTATAATATTTTGTGGCAAAGGTGCAGAAGCCTGATTGTAATGGATTTTGCCGTCTTGAGAAAGATTTAAGCTAAATCCAAGAGCACTTTGCGAATCAAGATTTGTAATCATAAGGCCATTGCCATAATCATTTGAAAGCAACTTGGAGGTTGATATCTCCAGAGCAGTATTTTCCTTTGCGCCCACAAAATCAATATTTCCTGTTGCAGCAACATCAGGTTTCATTTCAACAGAACCGATATCGATTCTGCCATCAATGACCCTGTTTTCAGATCTTTGAGCTGTCAATGGAACTCCATTCTGGCCAGAAACATATGATGCATTACCCGCATTTATTGCCTGACTTCCGGAACCGAGAAGATGAGTTTTTGTCAGACCGCCATTAAATGAGAGGGGCTGCAGTACAGGATTGGCATTCATAAGATCTGTTGAAACAGAGCCTGCAACTTCTGCTTGGGTAAAAAGATTATAACCAGAGCTGTTCAGGACACCAACAACATTGCCAGATAATATTGTATGACCTGTCTTTATTTGACCAGCATCATATTCAGGGCCCGCATAATTTGTAATTGAATTGCCGTTATTTCCATCATTAAATGCTACAGTGGAGTGTTTGAGATCAACCGTACCTGAAACATTCAGGATTCCGCCGCCTTTCAGAAAAATTGCGGATGGCTCAGGTTGAGGCGCTGTATCTGGAATGCTGACAGTGGCATTGCCAGAGATGGTCGATGAAATTATTTTCATCTCATAATTTGTTCCGTCCTCCGGCATATACGCGGTATAATTCATTGCCCCGGCACCCAAAAAAGCCCTGTTATCTGAAATGGTGCTTTTATCCATCGTGAAGTTGCCGTCAAGATTAAAAATTCCGCCACCTGATCCATTGTATATTTCTGAGAGATATTCGGCAGCTTCATGATTATATGAGGCCGTATTTCCTGACACAGATGTACTATCAAGCGTAACACTGCCTTCTGAGTTCATTATTCCAGCGCCTGTCGTCGCAATGTTTCCGATTATCTGGCTTTCTTTAATAACCGCATTTCCACCACTGACACTGATGCCTCCGCCTGCAAACGCAGATCCGTCAGATATGTTTGTACCTGAAACAACAAGACTCAATGATTTGCTATCGATTGCGCCGCCGCTATCGCCTGCAACGTTGCCGGTAAATGTACAGCCATTAATTTCAGTAGAATCACCGGATGCATAGAGTCCTCCGCCTGATCCGGTATAGCTATCATTATTGCCCGCCTTGTTCAGATTGAATGTCGAAGAGGCAATGATTGCATCGCCTTTGGAGTATATGCCTCCTCCGGAAGCTGTGGCTTCATTTGAATTCAGCGTAACGCCTCTTATTTCATTTACTGAATCAGAACCCGTATAAATACCGCCACCAAACTTTGCGGTATTTTCAGATAATGTCAGTGCTGAAGCCTGCATGCGGCCATCATTTGCGATAGCCCCTCCATTTTTTGCAGAATTACTGTCGATCACACTGTTTTTTATGTCAAGCGTTCCATGGCTTTCGTTATATATTGCTCCTCCATAATTCCCTGAAGAGTTTGAAAGCAGTTCAGAATTCTTTATCTCAAGAGTTCCTGAATTATACAGTCCGCCACCGTTGCTGCTGGAATATCCATCTTTGATAACAAGACCGTCAATCTGAACATTAGAGCCTGAGCTGATCACAAAAGCGCTCGAGCGGCTATCTGCATTTATAACAACATCAGCATGTCCATCATTATTCAGATCACCATCAATTGTAAGCTTGGTACCGCTCATATTGGATATATTTATTCTCTGACCGCCCAAAACTATCGTATTTGCGCTGCCATTAAAAACAGCGCTGTCAAAAGTGATTGTATAATCTTTGCCTGACTGGGTTCCTGCGAAATTCAGGGCTTCCCGCAGACTTATTTTCCCGTCATTGGCAACGGTATCTGATGTTGTTGACACCGAAATAATATTATCAATCCCATTTATATTGATGGAAACTTTGCCGGTTGATGTTTCACCGTTGGCATTTTTAATTGTATATTCAAAAGAATCCTTGATTGTTTCACCGCTTCCAGCTGCAAGAAGTCCGACAACGCCTGAGGGGTCGTAAGAAACGCTTCCTGTCTGGGCGTTGTACAGCACTTTGCCTCCTGAAGTGCTTGTTGAGGCTACAGAGACAATCGACACGTTGGCACCAATATCGTTTGAAAGAAGCTGGGAAGTAGAAATTTCTATGCCTGATTTTTCAGATATCGAAAAAGAATCTGTTTTGGCAAGTATAGTGACTGGCGGATATGATGATTCATACGCCCCGATATCAATCCTGCCTCCGGTTACTCTGTTGTTTCCTGCCTGATCGAGAAGTGGAACTCCGCTTACACCAGCAACAAAGGTAGGGTCGCCAGCATCTATTGCCTGACTTGTCCTGTCAAGTTTATGATAAAAAGAGGTGTTTTCAGATGCGGTTATATCCATCAGACCGGCGTCTGCACCTTTAAGATCATTGCCGATACTACCTTCAACGATCGACTGGGTAAAAAGGTTGTAGCCATTGCTTGATATTGGCCCAGACACGGATCCTGAAACAATAGTATGTCCGAAGCCTGTTCTAGCATAGTCTGACTCCACAACAGAATGAACTGTCTGACCGCCGGATTCGGCAGTATTGAAACCAATCGTGGAATGACTGATATCGAGCACTCCATCTACATTCAGTATACCTCCTCCCTTGCCGCCGAGAGGATCATTCTGTGGAGGTGTTCCGTTGCCTATCCAACCGGCTTTGTTGCCTGATATGGTTGAATTTAAAATATCAGCCCTGCCTGAAAAATTGGATATTCCGGCTCCAGACCATGAACGGTTCATATAAACAGTAGACCTGTCGAGGGAGAGAGTCAGATTTACAGGATAGCTCTCATTGCATATTCCGCCGCCGCTTTTCAGTGCGTCATTGAATTTTATAATCGTATACTTGGTAGAAACTACACCTGAGTTGAAAATTCCGCCGCCATTGTTCCCAGCGGAATTTGAATATATTTCTGAAGATGCGATATCTGCATACGCATATTCAGTGTTATAAATGCCGGCTCCATTATTATTAGAGCTGTTCTCATAAATATCGCTGTCAGTTAATGTCAGTGTTCCATCATTGAATATGCCGCCGCCATTAAGAGTGGCTGTATTGGATTCTATGTTCGTTTTTGAGACTGAAAGAGTTGCGCCCTGGGTATTGAAAATGCCGGCTCCTGATCCGGAAGAAGAATCATTGATTCCCGATCTGGCAATTGAGGCTTCTCCGCTGTTATAAATTGCTCCGCCCTCATTTAGCGAGCTGTTAGAAGCAAAAAACGAGCGGTCAATTGAGACTGTACCAGAGTTAAAGACAGCTCCGCCGCGACCCGCGCCAGTCTCAGAATGGCAATTCTCAAAAGAACCGTCCAATATTTCAAGAGTCCCTTGATTGGCAACCCCTCCGCCATTTTGAGCTGAACCGTTTATCACACTAAGTTGTTTTAATACGGCATGTGTTCCTGAATTTATATTAAAAACGCCTGAGTTGTTATTTCCATCGATTTCAACATCGCCGGCCAAACTTCCGTCAATCGTTATGACAACTCCGGCCTTTCCGGATACATTGAGCGCTGACCCGCTTAAAACGATGGTATGACTGCTGTACGTAAACGCGTCTGAACTGAAGTTGATGGTAACATTCTCATCCGAGTTAGACGCGGTAGCAAGGGCTTCCCTAAGACTTGTAACACCGTCGTTGGCATTCACTACATCAGTTCTGGTGTCTACAACTATTGCCTGAAAAATATTGGTATATGAATTTCTTGCGTGAGAACCCACAACGACAGAAGCTTCGATTGTTCCTGTTCTTACTTCAAGATCCCAATCGCCGCCTTTTGATTCGTGGCCTGTGGCATCATCTGATGCAGCCACGTCCCGGCCAGTAACTACGGAAAGCTTTTCGACAAATCCCCTGCCCGCCTCTCCGTGGCCTGTGCCGCAGCCGTATACGAGAATATCTCCTCCCTGCTTTAACGAACTGCCCCAGGAACCAACTTCGGAACTCCTTGCTTCAAGGGCATTGCTGTTAAGGCTTGATGAGCCGAGCATGGCAGATCCTTCTGAGCCATGGGAAATCAGGTGGACAGAGTCAAGATTGTGCCTTTGAGACAATACGCTGGAAATCTGGGCAATGCCGTCCTTTCCGGGATCAAGAACCACAACCTCGGCATTGGCTGATATTCCGCTGACAAGGGTATTCAAATCAGGAACAGACGAATCAACAAAAACGATTTCCGTTTTTTGTGAAAAAGCTGTCGCGGCACGCGAAGAAGAATCTAAATTTGCGGCATCAGATTCAATGTGAAACAATGGCTGCGGTGATCCATGAAATGATTCAGCGCCTGACATGGCAGAAAAAGCATCGATTAATACAGCCGGAGCCGCAGCGTCATACAGGATTCTTGGCTCAAGTGCCATGATCATGCTTCCTGTCCGTCTTCCGGCAGAAATTGATTTTTGGTGATTATTTTTGTTTCTGCTGCTTTTTCTGAAAAGTCCCATGGATCAGTTTCTCCTTGTATATCTGCCCTTATTTTGATTCTGAATATTTGTCTTGTTGCAGTCTGTTGGAGTGATCAGACCTCATTTTCATTTTAGGCATGCATTATATTCTTAAAACATCCGCCCCCGAGTTTCTCGGCTTAACTACCCGGCGTTTCATATTTTATACTGCTGATACTTTCGTGAATGCCAAACCTGACAACTTAATTTTATCAATGATTTTTTTTAAACATTCTGATACAAAAATGGTTCTTCCTGCTTCTCCTGGAAGTGTGAATATGTTGTGGCTTTTTACAATACTTATATTAAGTACAGGTTTCACGATCATATCCCCTGCCATTATGGACTTTTCTTTATTAATGACAGAATAATTTTCGGGGAAATGGAGCACGAAATATTTTTTACAGTGCCCATTTACGTCTGAAACAATAGCCTCCAGCCACTGCAATTGATCATTTTCCGAACGATTATTTTCTATAATCTTTTGCAAATTCTCAGAACATAATCTTACCCCTAAATCATTTGTTAAATAATCTGCAAATTCACCATCCCGTAATTCAAGCGATAGTGGTGACCATGATTCGATTTTTGTTCCGCTTATAGGAAGTAAAAATGGGTCTACATCAGGAGCGGCATAGGCTACACCATATGGCTCATAATCATTGTCTTCAGAATATGTCATTTGAAAGTATTTCATAATCTATTCCCATCCAAATTTTCTTAACAAGCTAGGATTTTGTCGAACTGGTTCTTTGATATATTTTTCAAAAAGGTTTAAAAACTCGCCTGTGTCTTTTCCAGCTTCACGGGCTGCTCGCTCCATTCCACGCTCCACAAAATCATGATAAACGTTAGGATGCCGTCCTTGATGTGGCATGATCTCCTTATTCCATGAATCACCTAAGTCAAGTCCGTATTGATCCGCGATCTTCTTCATACGTGGAGTGTATGTCTTATTTTTATTGGTAGCAAAATGATGTAATTGATTTGGTATCTCTGACGCATCATCTGCAAGCTCAGGCACTGTCTCTTCAAGTTTTTTACCGGCATTGTCGACATCTTTAATCGCTTGGACAGCCAAAGATCCAAAAAGCAGGCCTCCTGTAATCGTTGCATATTCACCAGCTACATTAGCGTTAGTTTTACTATCAACTAAAACCGTATTGGAAGCCTCAGGAGCATTTACGTTACTAGGATTTGTTAAATCAGAACCGACATAAGATATCAAAGCCAGAACTGCAAACTGCCAAATATGCCCATCCGGATCTGTGTACTTCAGAGGATTATTCCTGCAGTAAGCATACCTGTTCAGACTGATGGGATCGTACCAGTCCGGAGTAACGGTATCAGGAGAAAGAAATTGAGCCAGAGCAGGATCATAGAGCCTTGCGTCATAGTTCATCAGGCCGGTTTCAGTGTCTCTTTCCTGATCCGTGAAGGTGTAGTGAACCTCGGCGTCTCCAACAGGCGAGCGTTCAAGGCCGTAAGGATAATAACCTCCGGCAGGTGAATAAAGCGTCCCGTTTCTTGTCAGAACAGTCGTGCTGCCAAGATGATCCTTGTGGAAATATACAGGAGCCTCGCCAGGAGATGAGCTTGCTATCCTCTGGTTTCCGGCGAATATATACCTGACCTGCTTGCCAGTGCGCTCTTCAAAAATATCTCCTGCGTAATATGAAGTTCCGTAACCAGAGGTCTTGACCGCACGTTTATTGTCTCCGTCATACACTATTTCAACCGCAGCCGAACCGCCCGATGAAATATTGACAGGCATATTGTCCGAGTTAAACGAGATCTTTCTTTGGGTAACATCACCGGATGCGTTTACGGATGCATGATCCGTCATGTTACCGTTGGAGTCATACCGGTATTCTACTCGGTCATAATCATCATCTGTATAGACATTAAGATATTTTACCGCATGCGGTTTTATGGGGTCAGGGTGATAATCATAATCTGCATAATCATAATCATAATAAACATCGGTATTAGGCTCAGATGTATAACAATCGGTAATTTCCGATTTCAGCTGATGGCGCTCGCCATATTCATAAGTCCTGAGGCTTCCGGATGCATTATCCGTTATTGTCTTAACGTCTCCGGCTTTTGTATATGTGTATGCAAGATCTTGAACAGCGTCTCCTGAACCAGGAAGAGTCGTCTTTATGGTTCCCAGCCTTGATGATTTTGAATCATATGAGTAATTTGTTGTTACTCCGTCACCATAAACGATCTGTTTTATCTGGCCGCTTGGGGTATATGCGCCAATAGATGCGCTTGCATCCTGAGTGGTGACAGAAGAAACAAGAGATGTTCCAGGATGATAGTTATAGCTGGCCTTATAGCCTCCTGTTCCTGGATAGTTGATCTCCTCTATTCTTCCTGCTACGTCATATTTTGTTTCAGTAATATAATTGATCGAATTCAGTATATTTCTGGTTTTTCTGATTTGACGGCCTTCGATGTCATATGAAAAAGAATCTTTTATATCTCCCTTTTCAACATAAGTCAGTTTCCCTATGGAATTTGAACATTCAGGCTGGTCATATTTCCACAAAACAGGAGGTGTTTTTGATTTATATTTTCTCTGTACTATTCGGTTTTGCTCATCAAATAGCTGGATTATGGAATTGCCGTTTCCGTCTGTATAATTGGTGAGATTTCCATTATTATCGTAGTAATAGTTCCATACCCCAAGGTCAGGATCTTCTTTTTTGAACATTCGACCAAGGGTATCGTAATGCATTTTTGTAACAATTTCTGGGAACTCGAGATTAGAATTTTCTTTTGTCACAATTACAAGATCATTGGCGGCATTATATGTATAGGAAACCCATATTCCATCATACACTTGCGAAATTCTGCCAATACAATCCTTTATGATTTCTTTTGTTGAACCATCAGGATCTTTTATGGTGGTTGACGAACCAGCATATTCATATTGAGTTGTCAGAGCGCCATGATTGGTATCATAACTTCTGACAAGAGTTGGGTTATTATGCTCATCATATTCTGTTTCTGCGACTTTTGAGTTTCCTTCATCTGGAGACTCGACAAACAAATAGGAATTCGTTTCAAAAGGTCCTACAACCCTGGAGACACGCCCCATATTGTCGTAATAAGTACGTGTGGCAAGAAAAACAGATTGAGCGCCTCTTGTAGTTTCCTGAATTTTTCTACCAAGGCCATCAATGTAAGTTATGCTTTCAATAATATCGCCGCTCTTTGATCCGCCCCATGTGTTTGTGACAGTATAATTGGGTCTTCCATCATCAAAATCAAAATAGGTATTTTGTATCCAACCACCTTCAGGTTTATTGGTTTTTATGAGTCTGCCAAAACCGTCATACTCGTAAGTAGTAGTGTCCTTACTGTTTCTGCTATAGTTTCTGCCTTTTTCCTCGATGGGTTTCCCGGCATTGTAATCATACTTAGGATATTCCACTATATGTTCTGTTATTCTGGATGAAACAGACTCCGTGGTGGCTGGGTATACTATTTTGGCAGGATAAGTATTCGTCTGGCTGTCATAAACTGTTTCTGTTGCATAGCCCTTAGCATCTATAACTTTCGTAGTATTTCCATAGTCGTCATAATCATAGGTTATTATAAGAGACGGCTTGCCTTCAAGGTAGCGTTTTTCTGTCTTTGGATTTCCTGAGACGTCGAAATCGGTAAATTCCGTTTGTCTTACAATCGTTGTTGGAAATGCATAAGCCCTTAATGATTTAACAGATTTTTGAATAAAGCTACTTAAAGAATCAGGAAGACGAGCAGAAGCTTTTGCAAGCATCCCTACATCATCATTATTTGCGTCAGATGTATCTAATGTTTTTTTACTTATACGCCACATCCACTCATGATTACTAATCTGTGTGTAATCATAAGTGTTGACAATAGACTCATCAGCAGCCCAAGGATCGCCTAAACGCCCAATTATTGCTTCTGATTTAACAAAACCATTTTCATGGTTGTAGGTATAATTAATTCTTTTATTAACAGCACATTCACTTCCACAATCCCCATAGATAAGCTCAGACGTTTCAGAAATAAGATATACATGCGCCCATAAACGATTTATTATAGGAGGTTCATCTTCGTCTCCAGGCTCTGGAGGATCTTCGCTTCCATAAATATCTGGAAGAGGCGCCCAGTTATAGTTAAATCTAAAGAGAAGATCACCACTCGATTCACCACCCGCCTTTGCCATAGGCTCTGAATGCCGAAAGCCCTCTACCTTTGAAGCTCTTCCTTTTCTAAAAGCATCCTGGTGATATGTGGTTATGACGGTTGAGCCATCCGGCCTATCAACTGTCATATATTTAAACCCTCTGAATTCTCTTTCCTTTTTATCAAAATAACCATTGCTGTAGGAATAATTGAATTCAGATTCGTTGTTTTCCATATTTTTTCTGGATTTTAATAAAATTTTGGAAACAACAGGAGTAACGAATGGTAAAGGAATTTCCTCATCAAAATCAGAGCTAGGTTTGTATTCTATTGAAACTTCGGAGCCTTTGCCGTTGGATATTGATTTGACAAGTTCACCGTCCGATGGTTTTCCCCAAATGTATCGAGCCCCTTGAAATATAACGTCAGTATTTCCATCCTTGTCTATATCAGCCAGATGCGTCAAAGCTTTGTTGTGCATTTCCGCACCATCTGGAAGGACTCTTACATAGCTATCAGGTATATGAACTCTTTGGTTAGAAGGTGTTCTTCCAAATGTTCCATCTCCATTGCCATAATAGCAATAAAGCATATTTTTTGGATTTTTATAGTAATAGAACACTAAATCAATTAAGCCATCTTTGTTTATATCATTCAACAATACCTTTTGCCTGCCACCTGTCTGTGCAAAATTTGTTGAGTTTGGTACATAAGTAGGAATTTCTTCGTCAAAAAAAGTGCCGTCACCCTTGCCTAAATAAACAATGTATTTATCCCGGTGTATTTTAAAAATATCTGCGATTCCATCACCATTAAAATCAACAAGAGCATAAAATCCATTTTGGAAAACACCTATTTCCATTTGCCCTTGGTACTGGAAGGTTTCGTCTGGTCTTGAAATTGCCAGATATCGTGTTTTATTCTTAGCACAGATTATAAGATCGGATCTTCCGTCACCATTTATATCAGTAGGAAGAACATCGTAGATAGCAGGTAAGCCCTTTGGTGGAACAGATTGAGAATCAAATGAAAGCAAGTGCTCGTCTCCGAAAGCGATTTCACCATCCTTGCTTTCGGATAATCTGTAATATATGTTTTGACCAGCTGTTGGTTTATAAACTACGTCAGCTCGTGAATCTCCATTTAGATCCATAAAACTCAATACAGATCGACCCTCTTTCATTATTGGTTCTTGAGATTCGAGTTTATATTTAAAATCGGGCGCTTTTTCAAAAGGCGCTAAAAAATAATCTTTTACAAGCTCTTGTCGACCTCCACTTTTGTCAATGCCGTAAATAGATAGCAAACCATTGTTATTAACTTGATTATAATAAACAAGCTCTTGTTTTCCATCACCATTTATATCTGCCCAATAAATTCGATCCCAGCATTCCTCAGTGTGCTGTGGAGACTCACAATCAAACTCCTGTTTGTACCCCATGTCCGCCATGCATAAAGGATAAGCTTGACCTTCCAAGGCATTTAAAACAGGATCTATTGGATTATACACCCCCCACCCTATTTTAACTGAAGGAAGTCTTTTATTGCTTTGAGGATCTTCCTGTGTAACAGAGATCAATTGTGATCTATTACTATTTCTTGTCCAATTTTCTTCATCCGTAGGTGGAGCAGAAAAAGAATCATCCTCAGAATAGTTAAGTATAAAATTTCGTATTTGTTTTTCATGACCTTCCGCAAGAGTATAAATCTGTATTGATGATAGCCGCTTTGCAGTAGAAGCTATTGTTGCTTGATCAATACAACTTAAAAAAGCATCTGGTCTATCTTCAAGAACAAAATCTATTTTATAGCCTGGTGTGCTACCATTTGCATGTCCTGTGTATTTTATTTCAGAAGGATATAGCGTTCCGTTGTCTTTATTATAAGAAAAAATTATGTTATTGCCATTAGCATCTTCTATCTTGTCTAAATACCAAGCAAAGACCCCTTTACTATTTTCATAACGAGAAGAAGGTGTACTTCCAAAGTACATTTTTTTACCATCTCTTGCATATACAATCCATCCTCCATTTGCCGATGAAGAATGTTGAGTCGAATAATAGAATTTACTGAATTCTGATTCTATTTTCTTGCCAAAATAGCCTTCGCCCCAAATTGCAGCTTTATCAACGAGATCATCATCTCCGCCCATATTCTTGATTTCAAACTTATTACTTTCATAATCAAGACCATCTTTTGTGGATCGTTGAATAACTCCAAAAGATAAATCCCAGCCGATACCCAGCCAGCCATTTTTTTTACTATTCTGATAATGTAATGTTAAGTCTGGTGTTAAGCCTTGGCGGCCCGAGGGGATAGCAATTTGTATTCCTGAATTGAAACTGCCACTTGAAGAATTCGCTGAAATATTGAAAGAGCCAAAATCTATCTTGCTTGTTATTAGAGGGAAGCCGGCTGCTTGTCCAGTAACAGGTGGTTCTCCTGACCTGCCATCATCCTTTTCCGAATTAGAATCTTTATTGACACTATTATTTGATTCCTGATCATTATTTTTATCAGATAAATCTATGCCAACAGCTTCAGTATTATCTATATTATTGGATAAATATTCAGAATCACTTTTTGAGCTATCGTCTATATTCCCTGAAGCAAATGCAACTGCTATTCTAAAATCTATTACTAATAGGAAAAGTATTAATAAAAATCTATTTTTGTTCATTATTATATCCTTAATAATCAATCTTTATCGGCATCTTCAACTATTTTTCTCATATAATAAATTCTGCCCAACTTGTCGTATTTATAACTGATAGTTATTTTTTTTCTCTGCCCTGATTTTGCGGAAATCTTTGAAGATAAATTTGCTTCTTTAACAGTTGGAGTTGATAGTTTTTGGTGGTCTGGAGCTATTTTTAGGGCCTCATTTTTTATGGAAGGTATGGGATCATTGGCAAAAGCAAGACTATAAAATGTAAAAATAAATACAATCAACATGTACTCAGTTCTGACCTTCATAACACCACCAATATCCTATTAATAGCTAAGTTAAGTAAAAAAAATTAAATATAGTTAATTATCCGAGAATATAATTTGTGTCAAATATTAAGGTTTTATCCTGTACGAATTAATTGAATACTTTTTAATCATGGTCCATCCTTTATAATTATCGTAGGTTGATCCGGCTATATCATAAAGGGACTTTTCTTCAATCTTATCATTATACAAATCTATACCTGTGGAATTTATTACTCTGCCTACTGAATTCTGTAAGTCTGCAAATGCAAGAATATGCCTGACGCTGTTTACCATAGATGTCATCATGGGCAATAACGCCGCAAGTTCCCCTATTCGTCCTGCTTTATATTCAGCTTCTTTTCGCGCAGCAAGTCTTTCAGAAACAGAATTTAGTCGTTTGCAGATATTAAATTCATCCTTTGCGATTAAATATTTTTGAACTGACAAATTAACCTGAGATATAACGGCCATCGATTTTGCTTTTATCATCATTCTGGTCATGGATTCTTTAATTTCTGCGGCATCTAATTTATTAAAACCTGAAAATATATTGAATAAATTCAGAGATGCCTGTGTACCAGCATTTAGCCATGTATTGTTATAAAGGAAATCGTTGCTGTCATAATAATAACCGCCGTAGATATTAATACCCGGAAGCATGCCAAGCATCGCTTTTTTTGCTTCCTGTGCACTTATTCTCAGACGATATTCATCTTCTCTCAACTCGGGTCTGTAAACAAACGCAAGTTCTTCAATATCTTTAACAGGAATATCCAAAGTCAAATCATCAGTATTGTCCCAGTCAATATCAGGAAAATTAATATTTGTTCCGGGCGGCTGATTTATGAGTGTGGCAAGTTCAATTTCAGATGTTGAAAGCTTTTGCATTAACTCTTTCAATAGTCGTATGTTTTCAAGTAGGGTTTGCTGATAAACAAGGCTTTCATCCAAAGATACATTCCGATCTTCAGATGCTTTGCTGTATTTTGATAAGGCAACCTCACATTTTTCAAGCAGGCTTTTCAATTTTCCCGAAAGCATCTCGGCTCCGGCAGCTTTAAAGTAGGCGAATCTGACATCCTGAACAAGATTCTGTGAGGCTTTTCTTCTGCGCTCCTCTATTACAAGAACACTGTCAGCATATTGCTTGGCTCTGACATAACTCAGACCAAAATCAAGCACATTCCATGTGAGGCCTATGCTTGATGTACGCTTGTCTTTCTCCTCAGAGCCTGTAGAAGTTAGAGATTTTGTTCCTGCAAAAGGACCTGACAGATAAATGCTTGAACCTCCACTTTCATTATTTCTGTGACTGTAACCTGCTGAAGATACTATTTCAGGAAGCATATCGAAGTGACTTATCGTTAAATCACTTTTTGCAAGGGCTGTCTCAAAAAGTCCTGCTCTGTAATCGAGATTATACTTAAGAGCTCTTGCTATAGCCTCTTCTAATGAGAGGGGGTTAATAAGGGGTTCCTGTTTTTCAAATAGATGTGCTTTATTCTCTTTCGCTCTTGTTTCAATTTCGTTCATTTTTATAGGTTCGGGAGATACAGCACATCCGGATAAAAAAACGATTAAACACAATAAAAAAAGCCGCACTATCAATATTCCTTTTCAAATTAGGATGAAGCGGACAAAATAATCCGGCTTTATGGAAAAGAAAAGTTATATTTATCCTTATTTTGTGATGTGTAGTTAACATAACTTATCACTGCTTGTTGAATTCAATTCCTTTGAACATTCTCAATTAAGGAGCAATCAGTAAAAGGAGAGACCAAAGCCTTAATTGCTAAAAACTTCAATATTAGCAGAGAAACTCTTTATAAATATCTGAATAAATAAAACCACATCTTAAAACCTCAATATATTGATCATTAATACTATCCGTTGACAAGTTTTCTTTATAATGCAAATAAACAAAATACATGTTTGCATTATAACCTTATTCAAGGGACTATTTTAATGACATCTGATAATAAAAAAGCCCAAATTGTTTCTATCCTCAACCAAAAAGGCGGCGTCGGCAAAACGACCACAACCGTTAATTTAAGCCATGCCGTGGGACTCAAAGAGTTTAAAGTCCTTGTAATCGATATGGACCCTCAGTGCAATGCTTCCATGATTTTAGGGAAGCTATCTCCCTTCGAGCAGCCAAAAACTATAGTTGATTTATTTACAAGTGAATCAAATATATCAGACTGCATTGTACCCACCAAATACAAAAATGTCGATATGGTCTCATCCCACATGGATCTGTTCGCCGTTAAAACACAAATTACAGGTACAACTGAAGGTGTTGTGGGCCTCAGAAAGAAAATAGACAAGGCAACTCTTTCGAAATACGATTTCATTATAATTGATTGCCAGCCTGATATCGGAGGAGCTCTTGTCACTAATGCCCTCGTTATTTCCGATAAGTACATCGTACCTGTAGGTGCTGAAGATGTTTTTGGACTGCGCGGAATCAAGCAGCTCGAAACAGCGGTAAAATCTGTAAGAGAATCCATCAATGAAAAAATCAAGATGCTCGGAGTCTTGATTACTATGGCTGACTACAGATCCAATGCCACCTCAGTCATGATCGAGACTATAAATACTCATTTCAAAGAAGGCGAAGTTTTCGAAACTGTAATAAAAAGAAACGCATCTATTAATACCGCTTTCATGCAAAATAAATCTGTCATTTCCCATGATGGGAGAACGCCAGGCGCGGTTGACTACTCGAAACTTGCAGATGAATTCTTAGCGAAAATAGGTCAGTAAAATGGCAAAAGGAAAACTCACCCGAATAAGTCATGCCGATTTGTTAAAACAATCCCTATTATCAGTAATGGATGATGATGCAGAATATTTTGATAAAAATGAGCCGTCCCCTATTCCTGATACTTCTGACCGAGTAACCGATCAACCTACAGAATTACCGATTTACCAATTAACCGACCGAGTAATAAATATACCGAGCACCATACCGAATAACCGAGCAGATATGGATTCGGTTAACCGAGCAAATGACCGGATAACCGACCGAGCAGCAGAAATACCAAATAACCGAGCAGAATACCGAACGGCTGAAATACCGAATGACCGAGCAAATAACCAAATAACCGATATACCAAATAACCGAATCGTTCTTCCTGAAATTGATTGGAGACGAAAACCTTCTGATCTGAATAACCATCAATACCAGTTATTACACGCTATCTATTTCCACAGGCCTTTCAAAGTCGATGCAGAAAGAAACGATGGGATAGGCGACCTCATAGTGCCTCCTGTTTCTGTTGATAATGTAAGAAGCAGAATTAAAAGCCTTCTTAAAAAGGGTTATATACTGGACAGATTCAGCGTCAATTGTAGCCCTCAAAAAATGACAACATGCATAGTAAACACGGACAAATGCCTTCCCTTGTTTGGGGAAACACACATACGGAATGATGACCAGCTAAAATTGAGATCTAACTCTCCAGATCCCATGTTTTATAGCCGAGTAGCCGAGATACCGGATAACCGAGTACATAACCGGATAACCGAATCTTATTTTAACCGACCGGATAACCGACCTACCGAGTCACCGAATAACCGACAAGACACTCTTATAAGTAGTAGTAGTAGTAGTTATTTTAAAAATACAACTACTACAGCGAATGACTCGGTAACCGATTGGATCAGAGAACAGCTACTACATCCTGAATTAGAATTTTGGAATTCAAATAATATTTCAGTGGAACAGGTTACCAGGGCAATATCATCCGTAGTTGTCGAACCAGAGGTATTAATTCAAAGCATGAAATATTATGCTTTTGAGGCATCAAAACCAGATGCCAAACAACCTGATACTAACCATTGGTTTTATTTCCTTGGAGGCGTGAAGAAAAACGGACTGTGGCTCAGACCATCAGGTTATGAAAGCCATGAAGAACGAGCAATCAGAATCAAAGATGAAATCATCAAGTCTCGCCAGGATGAATTAACAAAACTGAGAGAAAGAAACCTGAAGGCCGCCCAGTTAGAAAGAGATCTTGAATTTGAGAATTTCTTCGCCAGATTTTCAGAAAATCCAACAGACCCACGCTATGATGATTTATATAATGCCGCCATAAATGATTTCGAACGTGGGCGCATGAAAAGCAAGAATCATAATACGGTGAAAACTGTATGGTTAAGATTGTTGGGTGAATTACCTATTAACCGAGTAACCGAGTAACTTTATGTGAGTGTTATAACAATAGGGGAAAGACAAAAAGGTGTTTCCAAACTTCCTAAAAGCCTCAAAAGAAAACAAATTTACAATCATGGCTTGACAATGCCTTAAATTTCGTTTTGAAGACCATATTTTGCCTATTGATGAAAAAATAGCTAAAGAATTGGGTGCTTCCAGGCTCTATCTTTAAAAACCGGCAATAAAATTCCTGTAATAGATTCTTTTATAGCTGCGACTGGCATTTTTAATAAAATGTCTGTAATGACAAGAAACATAGACGATATGAGAATACCCGGTCTTGCTATCTTTAACCCTTGGAATTAAAAAAGTAGATAATATGAACAAACTCGAATTGATCGAAAAATTAAAAACAGAGGCAAGAATAACAAGACCTGAAGCCGTTAGGATCGTAAATCTTTTTTTTGATGA
>NZ_AUEY01000060.1 GCF_000426225.1 Desulforegula conservatrix Mb1Pa | reverse complement strand
CCCATATTCGGACAGGAATTCGTGAATACTCTTTCCTTTTTGAAATTGGATCATATTTTTTGCCATGCTACACCTCCATCATATCTGGATAATCTTTCATATGCCTTAAGATAAGCATGGCGGAGTAAAAATGGTAATCAAATTCTTTAATAGTTAACTGGTAGTAGCTGTTTGGGTTCAACCCCAACAGGATGCGGTTAAAGCCATCTCTGTCGAACCCAACAAGCTTTCCATTCTCCGGCCTGAAGAAGAATGGTATGGAAATTTCCGGATCTTGCATTTAAGCCTCAGCCATTGCAGCAAATATTGAGATAATTGTAACGCCTTCCATTATTAGGCCTCATTCCATATGATTTTTCCGGTTAAAAGAGCATCGATAACAGCATTGAATTCCGGACACCTGAACTGGGAGTCTACATAAACAGCGAGCTTGCGGTAGTCGTGCTTTTTTCTTTCTATAAAAGCTTCGGCTGCTTCTTTTGTAAAATGAGCGCAAACATAAACCCATTCATCCACATACCCAGTTTGGTTATAACCCAGTTCATCAAGCGCGGCGTACAGGTCGTCGTTTTCTTCTTCTTTGATCTTTGCCTCATCGCTTATACCAAGAATGCTTAAGAGTTTTTGAAGCTCGTCCGCGTCCATATCCTCGATGATTTCGTCTGTACTTTCATACTTTAAGTCGTCGTAGTACCATAAAGTCCCGTTACAGCAATCCATGTCGATACCTGTTTTCCGATCTTCATTTCTGACAAGGAAAATAGGATTAGCAGTGTAATGCCAATCGACTCCTTTGCCTTTGTTGTGGAAGCGCAAGCGGTCAATGAAATCCTGAAATTCTTCTTTTGTTTTCAAGTTGCATCTCCATTTCTTGCGTCCATATCAAGCAATGCTTCCATCGCTTCTTTTGAACCAACCAATCCTCAGAGGTTGAGGCAAAACAAACAGATGTCTCATATTCGCTACATTAACTATGTCCTGGTCTCTTGGGTAAACCTCGATGGCGTATTTGTCCCCCATGCCGACCTGACGTTTGATATCCTGAAGCTCTTCCCATGTGATTCCATCAACATATTGACCACCAGCAGTAACGGATGTGCGACAAACAGAAAGCCTGTAGCCATCCAGAGATTCATGGACTACCTGCACAAGGAATGCTCTGCTTATCCATACTTCTACCAAACCTGGATAAAGTCCTTGTTTTGGCCAATCTTCTTTTGGCATTTTTGTTAATACTGCTGGCCGTTTTAGGTTTTCTTTTTTTAAAGCCTTGCGTTCTTGGCGTGATAGTTCCGGCATTTATCCCCCTTTTCAGTTATATGCCTAAAGCTTCCAGTACGAATCTCGAAACTGGTGTTTCAATTTCTTTGCCGTAATCTGAAATGCTCTTTTCTGGCCTTACGCATAAAAAAAGTTCGTTTTTGGCTCTTGTCATGGCCACATAAGCAAGTCGTCTTTCGGCTTCCATGTCGTCGGTCGATTTAGCCTGTTTGGAAGGCATAATGTCTTCATTCATGCCGACAACATACACAACCGGGAATTCAAGGCCTTTACTTGCATGGATTGTCATCAGCTGGATGCCCTTGGATTTTTTCCTCCTGTCCTCCTGATCAGAATAGAAGGACAGCCATTCAAGATATTTGGGGCCACTGAGTGTCAGGGGGCTTGTATGAAGGGCTGGATTAGTGTGCGCCCATTCGTCTGCAATCTTTGTCGCGGCTATGGCAGCCGTGTATTCATCTATCGAAGCAGTCGGAGACTCCTCGCAACCGAGATACATATTGAAGGCTCTTGCAACAGCTCCTGAAAGAGTTAACTGGTTGCGCTCTTCGTAGATTGAGTATCTGCCGCCCATTGCCTTCCATGCATTGAAATGGCTTGTCAGATCCTGGGTGGCCTTAAGGCGCACCTGTAAAAAATCCTCATCAGAAACATGCAGCACCTTGCGGGACATTGCGAAGGCAAAATTATCAAGAGGATTCAGAGCAAGTCTGATCATGGAATTGAGCCTGCAAAAGCCTTCTTTCTTAAAGTCGCCTGAATCTTTTCCTGTGTATGTATGCTCAACTTCTGACTCTCCAAGCAGAAAAGATAGCTTTGCAAGGAATCCATGGTTTCGAGACAAGACAGCTATTGATTCAGGAGTGCAACCTTCTGCAAGCTTGTCTTTAAGAACCTGTGCCGTTTTGGCAGAGTCACATGAGTCAATGAGTGTTACATCCCAGTTATCCTCACCACCTCTTGCCGCTGACATGAATATCGGTTTTCTTTTCTCATTGTTGGTTATTACTCTGGTTGCTGCGTCTACTATCTGAGGAGTGCTTCTGTAATTGATATCCAGACAATGTATTTCAAAGGTACGCATATAATTAAGCATCAGATAAGGCTCAGCACCACGAAACGAATAGATGGACTGGTCAATATCACCGCATAAGAACAGATTGGCACTGAACAGCTCAGTCATTTCGATGATAAGCGACCATTGTGCAAAGTCGTTATCCTGGCACTCATCGCATAGAATATGCTTGATATTCAGCATTCCGGAATAAAGCTTGAGTGTCTGGAGTGTCCTTGTAATGATTGAACCGTGGGTCAACGCATTGTTCTCAAGAAGTCTTCTTTCAAGACCTCCTGCAATGTCTCCTGCTGACGTATTTGATGCAGGCATGAGCTTGGCGTATATTTGCATCAGCTCTGCCTTTACAGCTTTGCCTGTAACCTTTTTCCATTTACCGTCTTTGAAATATCCTCGTATTGAGGCTTCGTCTTTTAAAAGGAAATCTTCTTCAAACTCACCGTATATAGAGATGTCGTCTTCCGACACGATCCCTGCAAATTCAGGAAATCTCTTAAGGAGCTGAAGGCATACACTGTGCATCGTTCCGATGGTCACATGCTCAGCTGCTTTTCCTATCGAAGCCTGGAGCCTTTCCTTCATTTCCTGTGAAGATGCACGGGTAAAGGTGAATGCCATTATTTCATAAGGAGACACGCCGTCCTGTATGAGCCTCGCTATTCTGGCGATAAGAGTTGTCGTCTTGCCTGAACCAGGACATGCCACACACATAATTGAAGAATGATTTGAGTCAACAGCCGCTTTCTGGTTTGAATCAAGCATTTTCTGCCTCCCTGCTTATGACTTTGAATCCGTTACTTTCAGCCGGCGTATGGCAAGTGAAGATGAACGCCTGGAGTGATTCGACGCTATTCATTGCGACCATTGCCTTTGTCAAAGTGGCATCATCCATTTCTGCCGCCTCAACGAGAATTACATTTGCTCCGCAAGCTCTTGTAATGGCCATATTCATCATAACCTTTTCACCACCTGACAATGCAGCGTACCTTGTCGGGATTCCTCCATTGATCAGCAGAATATCGAGGCCTTTGTTGTTCGCGTCGAAGTCTATCTGAACAGTTCCAAGGGGCAGGATGTCATTCATCATTTTAGAGAACTCGGTTATAGCCACTTCAGATGCGGCCTTCCTGTCTGCCAAGGCTTTCTCAAGATCAGCCTTCTTTAACTCAAGAACTTTTTCAGCCTCTTTTCGGCCTATTTCCTGATCAATTATATTTTGGTCTATGCCTGCAATCTTGATGAACGCCGCTTCTGTACGCCTTGCTTCGGCTATTCTGGATTTGAGGCCATTGATTCTTGCCTGTATCATCTCGCTTGTTTCTGTCTGCATATGGCCTCCTTATGCCGCGTATTTTCTGAGTTCTTGTTTTGCGACCATTACCGCAAAGCAAGTGCTTGAACATCCAGTTACGACCATTGCATCAATAATTTTTATGATAGAATCTTTGGGGCTGGTTGCGTCATTACGAATTAGAACTTGTGGAAGTGGTGCTGGTTTATTTAAGATATCGCCATCAGTTATCAGTGCATCTGTATGTGGCTTTGCTGGAATAGGTTGTTCTTCGGGAGCAGGGACGGTATCATCAACAAGCGACGGAGCAGCAGCAGGCTGTTGCTGCTCCGATTGGAGAGACTCCTCCTGCTCTTTCCTGAACCGTGCTTCTGATATCTTTGCTGCTTCGCATTCCCTTATTGCTGCTTCAAGTTCAACTTCTGCCGTGCTGATTATATCCCTTATCTGGGCCACATTCCCTGGAGGAGGATTTTGGGAAGATCTGTAAACTCTCTGCTGTTCGATGGTTCGGTCTATACCCCGGATTGTTTCCTGCATTCTCTTTATGCCATCCCTGGCATCTTCTATTCTGGTCTCAATGTCGAATGTCTCAGTAACAGAAAACATGCTGAAAATTATTTCGGCTTTTTTCTGGTTTGATGCTTCAGTAAATAACCCCACATCAAAAAGTATCAGGCCTGAACTATATATAGCGTTGGAGTATTCTGGTTTGGTTACCTTTTTACCATTGATGGTCAGCTTTTCGGTTACGCTACCTGATTTGGTTTTTGTAAGACTCCGTTCAAGCCTGGTCCCGTTGTCTAGAACGACTCCTGTTGTCATTGTTTCCGGATCAGAAGAGAATGCGTCGAATATTGCTCCGTTCTGTTTGATTGTTTCTGTACCAGCAGGATAATAACCAAGCAGCGTGATGGCAATGGCGTTGGCTACCGTTGTTTTACCGCTTCCCACCTTACCAGTGAACAGGGTGAGTCTTTCGACATCCATTTCAAAGGATGAGCCTTTTATATTTTTTGTAATGACCTTTTTAATCATTTTTATAAGTCCTTTGTGCAAGAAGATCCGAGATGATTTTATCAAATGATTTTTCTTGGCGATTAAGCAGTTTTATTGCTTTTAAAAAGCAAAGATGTTGAATGACAGAAAAACAACAACAACACATTAAACACCAGAAAAGGATGATTCCTTGGACGTCGCTCATTTTACTGCACCTATAAGTTCTTTTTAAGCAGCTACCATGCGACGAGGGGCTTCATCCTGCTTGGCCTCTTCCCATGTCGTAAATAATTGACTTACCTGAGCTTCAAGTTCGGGGCGTTTCATGCGCTGCTCGAAATATTGATACAAAGCCTGGAGTGGAGAAAGTATGGATTCCAGTTTAGCAATTTTGTCGGGATTGCCATTTCTCTCATTGAGTTCACAGACTCTTTCAGATACCTGGCCGATCACTAATCCGACGTATACAATGCCGTTCATATCCCTGTTTTCAGCTCTGGAATTGAAGTTATCGACCTTATTGCTGATGTATTTCAGATCTCCGAGATCAAGCTGGTTTCTGAAGTAAACCAGCACGGGTTCTGCCGTAGCGATTAGATCATCAAGTAGCGGGTGGATCTGTTTCACTTTGGGCCTGTTAACCAGATAATAATTTTTCATCTGACGACCCATCTCGAATGCAAATCCTGCTGCAGTCGCCATGTCTCTTGTTGCTTTGCTTGCCATAAAGACCTCCTTAAACTAATTTTATATCCTGCCTGTTGACTGGCTGGCTCCAGTCCGCAAGTATCAGCCTTTCCCCGCAAAACCCTTCAACATGTGACTCAAGACAATATCCGGGGCAAAGCTGTGCTATTACTATCGCTCCGGGCTTAACTTCTCGATCCGGCGTATAAATCTGGTTTGCGTTGTTCATGTGCTTGCCTCCTAAGCTACTGCCGAGTGTCTATGATTTCATTTACACGCGCGATAACTTCCATTATCCAATCTCTGGAAGAGGTGTTTTCTACGCCTCCGCAAATTTTGACTGCCTGGGCATACTCATCAGGAAAATTTTGTTTGATAGCCTGATAGTTGTTCCATAGCCTGCGTCTGAACTCGGCTGCCTGATCCAACGGAGAATTACTGGGTGGCTGTGATTGTTTTCCCGGAGCATCAGCAGGCGGCTGTTCAATAATCGGTTCGGATTGTGCTGCATGAGTATCTGATTGCGGAGTTTTCTGTGGAAGAATCTCATATTCTGCATCCTGTGCTTCAGGCTCAGTTACATTAAGTTCTTCTGATTCAGAGATTGAAACTTCTTCAGCTCCGACACCAACAATCTCGACAGGCTTTGCTTCATCATTGGATATTATATTTTCAAGCTGCTTTCTGAGTTCTGCGTACTGAGATCCGTTCCATCGGATAATTCCGTCGTTACTCGGAATCCAAACAGTTATCTCCATGTCCCATACCTGAAATGGCGTTACGGTTTCTTTGGTGTAAGTGTATTTTTCTCCGTTCTTAGTCCCTTCGGCAGGCGATCTGTAGATCTGGCCCGGAACTTCCGCAAGCCCTGTCAGGTGCTTAACTACATTTCTTCTTGCAAAGGTCTGGGCTGTAT
The DNA here is from genome assembly GCF_000426225.1 of Desulforegula conservatrix Mb1Pa. Classification (NCBI taxonomy): domain Bacteria; kingdom Pseudomonadati; phylum Thermodesulfobacteriota; class Desulfobacteria; order Desulfobacterales; family Desulforegulaceae; genus Desulforegula; species Desulforegula conservatrix. Next base: position 18,349 of record NZ_AUEY01000060.1, on the reverse strand, counting down.
CTATTATTTTTTTCTCTCTGGCGGTAAGATTGGAATACCAGTCTATCGCATCTTTGTGGGCAGTGTTTACCCATAGGCTTGTGGCCTCGTCGAAAGGGTATCTTGCCCATGTTTCCCCGGCTTTAGATTCAGGTGTGAGGTCGTTAGGCAATAGTTTGAATGCCTGGGCAGTCTTTTTGGCTTTGGATATAAGATCTTGAAGCCTGTATGAAGGTATGTCGAAAACCGTTGTCCAGTCCGCTACCTGTGGCATTCCAGCAGGGCTGTAGCGATAGGCAATTGCCCTTGCATAACAGGATAGAATCCTTCCGGTTTTGGGATCTCTGGTCATGTGCGGATTTGCCTGCTGTTTTCCGTCAACCATGACTGAAGCAGGAAAAACAACCTGTATACCACTCTCATTTGCCAAAACTTCATAGCCCTTTGCAGACAGAACGTAAGGCCCGTTGTTTGTGATCTGCACCAGGTGGCGCTCTGATGCAGTAAGACGAATCCTTTTCTTCATTGCCCGGATGTCACCGTTCTTGTCTTTGAGAGCGAAAAACTCATCATTGCCAAGAACCATCACGTCCTTGCGTTCGCCCTCAAGAGACTCGATATATCTGGTGAGATACATTCTCTCATTGTCAGGAAGGGCATTGACTATGCTATCTATGTCTGCGTTTTTCATGCCTGTACACCTCTGCTTCTCAGAAAGGCGTTGCAATCCGCTATGGCTTTTTCTGCCATGGCGAATAGCTTATCATCATGTCCACGTTGAGCCTTTTTAACTACTGGTGTCACTGGCTTGTCGATCTTTTTAAGAGGCTCCATTATGCCATTACCTCCTTGTTGGGATTGCGGAATATATTAAGGAAGAAAACGAGGATGGGCGACAAGGGCTTGTAGTTATAAAAGGCTACATCTATTCTTCCATTTGGTTTTTCAAGAACAAGGAATATTAAGCCGAGGATTCTCGTATATTTAGCGTCCCATATGCCAAGCTCTCTGAATTTCCTCATTTCAGCAGTTACTTCTTTATCCGTAACTCTATTCATACTGTGTCCTCCTGGTTAGGCTATTGTATCCAAAGTCGGTTTCTGGTTTTGGGACTTTTCTTGCGTCCATGTTTTTAATATCAATGAAATGAATTGCGTAACTTGTGAGTAAGGTGAGCAGCAGGCCAATCACCCAAATCAAAATTATTTTTTTCAAACTGGACCTCCTGTGTGTTGATGCGGCTATCGGTCTTTCCACCAGGAAATGTCATGACAAGAGAAACTGAGATCGCAACATCGAGACCGACTTGGTTGATTGGGCTGCCGCTATAACCCTTAGGAGTAGCGATCCGTCTGGTATATTTTTTTAAAGGGGGTGTTGGTAGATTAAGGTCTGAAAATACAATGGATTTTACGTTTTTCATGTCTGCCTCACTTATGGCGCAATCCATCTGTACCGTTCGCCCCCACGGCTCCTGGTTTTTGGCTCGCCGCCAGCTTAGTTGTTTTAAATTCTATTTATACTGCGATTTTTATTTCTCTCACGTTGTCTTGCTTTAGCTTTTCAGCATTGAGACAGCTCTGGATGTCGTTTAGTTCCACTCGTACTGAATCCAGTAATTTTTCTATCTCCGCCATCTTTGACGGGCTGGTATTGCTATCTGCCTTTGCTGCCCTTATCGCTTTTTGAAGATCGCCGAATGCGATGTGAACATCTCCAAATTCTGTTTCAATGTCTTCAGTGCGTGTGGAGTGAACTGTCATAGGAAGGATGTCCCAGCCTTCAGGGCAAAGGAATTTTTTGACATCACGATCACCGCCGGTAACGATCAGGCATGCATGAAGGAACGGGAGGCTTATTTTGATGTGTCCGTCAAAATAATCGTAGACAGTCCGAGCTTTAAGGCCGAGCATATCGGCTACCTTCTGAACGGGGTTATCATATTCTCTGTAGAGAAGAGCCGCTTTTAGCTCTGCTGCGATTTCTGAATTTGTAAATCCGATCATTTTTCCGCTCGTTTTCATATGCTGTTTCCGTGGTATTGTTTTTTAAAAGCTTTATTGTGTTTTTAAAGCTTGTTTTCTTTTGAGCTAAGGACTGTCTTTATTTCCTCGAAACGGCCTTCTGCCCATAAGATAGGATCAGTGTCTGTTGCAGCACCTAATTTCTTGGCTGTTTTCCAAGAAGGGATCTTTTTACCTTTGAAAAAAAAAGAAATAAATGCGTCGCTGACCCCGGCCTTTTTTGCAATTTGAGTTTGGTATCCGTGTTTCATGAGGATATATTTAACAAGCAGTATAAAAGTTTGTCAATATTTTATTTTCACAAATAGTGAAAAACTGAGTTATTTATTTTTTAATCAAATTAACTGATAGTTAAATCATGGATATTTATACTGAAATATATGAAGCTTTCATGATGGCTCTTAGGTACTTTGTTGAGAAAGAGGGGTACGGCGGGCGTTCATTTTTAGCGGCTAAAGCTAATATTTCAAGTGCTTTGATGACCCAAATACTTCATAAAACTAAGCCGAAGCCTGTTGGTAAGAAATTACAGGGACAATTAGCAAACGCTTGCGGGCATGAACTTGATGACTTTATTGAATTAGGCAGAAAATTATTGTCAGAAGGCAAAACAGAAACAATAACACCCGACAAAAAACAACAGAACCATGATTTAATTGAAAAAAATAAATCCGTAAGTAAAATATCCGAAGATAATTTATTTCCTGAAAGACTTGCGATTCTCATCAAGGAGAAGGCCAGGGTTTCACAGGCGGAGTTTTGTAAAAAAACTGGAATAACAACAAGCTATTTGTCGATGATTTTAAGCGGCAAAAGAGGCCCATCCGCAGATTTAATTTCCGGTGTTTATATTCACTATAGAGAATTTTTTGATTGGTTAATTTCTGGCGTAGATTCAGATGAATCTATGGATTTATGTGCTGACCCAATTGTTCAAGAGCATGTTGGTATTGTAAAAAAATTCAGTCACAAAGAACAGGTCAAAAAAATCAATGAGCACCTGCTTGCAATAGACAAACAGTATCCAGAGAATCTGAAAGAGGTTGAATGGATTTTGCAGGGGATGGCGGCTGGTCTAAAATTCAAATTTGAGGTCGTCAATAACAGCTTATTATCAGGCCAATCAGGTGATAATAGGGGAAAGTTCAAGAACGGGACAGAGGACTGACCCGGCTGGACAAGCATGAGCGGATTAATGTCTGGATAGATAAACACGGAATTATTAGAGGTATCAAGCGTGGTTGGTCAAGAAATCCTGCCAGACTGATAGGGAAAGAAGCCGTTTCGTTTATTCCGTGCAAACTCATGGCAAAAAAATTCACAGAAGCGATTAATAGAGTATGGGATTATAACGATCCCACTTTGTGGTTTGATATCGAAATTGAGATAGATAATTACCGTCATCTACGCCAGTGTCATATATTAAAAGATCCTAAAAATCCCAGACGTATCAATATCCTTTTTTACGCTGTTGAGATGTGATTTAACAATTCCTGCAAATCATTAACAACTGCCTTATTATATCTTCCTACATTTGATGAATTTTGCAGAGAGTAAAAAATAAATAGACAAAACGATAAATAATGTGATTTGAATAAACATTGTTTTTTTGAAGTTTAAACGATACCGGTATTTCCCATGATAACAGCAAAAAAAGGTGATAGATGGGGAATGTGGCCATTATATTGCTCCGGTGATTAAATATATAAAAAAATTGAAGCGTAATTCCTTCTAAATCAAGTAACAACATGGAAACCAAGATTTACATATTATGCCACCGGAGCAATAAAAGATAAGTATCTGATCACAGGGTAAAGATATTGAATTTATTGGCTTAAATAATTAAGTTATTAAAGTAGTAAATATACAACATGCTGAAATAATTGAATGATAGTAATGCAAAGTAATTAAATACGCATGTATCACATTCAATAATTTCAAGATGTTAAATAGCAGACCCCCTGTGATCAGATACAAAGATAAACAATCTTTTCCTTTATTCATGATTGAATTTTGATGGTTTCGCAAAAAGTCAAAAAAGGGCGGTGTCCTCATGCCGGACTTGATCCGGTATCCAGTATTTTCAGATACTTCTGGATTCCGCCCTGCGCCGGAATGACGAGAATCTGACTTTTTGCGACCTTGTTAATCTATTACCCAGTTAATAGGAGAAAATATGCCACCATCCAATATGCCTTTTGGTGATCCAGACGGATCGAGAGCTGATCTCGCAAATAGCATGAATAAGTTTGTCACATTTCAAGACGAATCTGTTTGGGGTGGTATCGCAATGGAAAGTAATGACTTTTCAGCAAGGGTAATTGCAGGTCGTAAAGGATCAGGTAAAACAATATATTTACGCCGTTTAAGAGCCTCTTCCCATGAAGAAAATTCAATATACGGAGAATCATATCTTGATGATATCCAACAGAATATTCCAAATACTGAGTTGATTGTTAAATTTTGTCAATGGTTTAAACCAGTTGATTTAACTGAAAAATGGCGTGAGTTATGGCGCAGAGCTATTTTAAGATCATTGTTTACTCATATTGTTCACAAAAAACAATTGAGTGTTTTTGTTTCAGATAATGAAAAAAAGAAATTAAATGAAACCTATAAAGAGATATTGCCATTTGCACCAACTCCTCTATCCATCTACAGCCAAGTAATAGATATAATCCACCAACACCGCTCAGGACGCCACTTTACAATTTTTTGTAATTCTCCACTATGGGAAAGCTTAGAATATGATTTGGGCGAAATTTTAAAAACTATGCCTCCAGTTTGCTTCTTTGTAGATGCTGTAGACGACGAATTTGCTCATGCTCCTATGTACTGGCTTAGATGCCAGAAAGGTTTATTTTATCAGGTCATGCGCTTTCTAAGGGATTCACGCCTTGGTTCAAGGCTTCACATTTTCATCTGCATCCGAGATTTAGTCCTTGCATCTGTATTTAGAAGTGAGCATCAAACTCGTTATAGGGATCAGCCACATATTAGAATTTTAAAGTGGGATAAGGAATCCATCAAGTTGCTACTAAGAGCAAAAGTATTTACCTTAGAAAAGCATTTTTATTATGATCAATCATCCTCTGGAAATTCTGTTTCAGATTGGCTTGGTACTGATTTCATTGAAAATGGTAAAAGAAACATATTTGAGCCAATTGAAAGCTATATATTAAGACACACAAGGCTATTACCTCGTGATATTATTATCATCGGAAATAGAATTTGCTCTGAAATTAAGAAAAATCATGAATTTAATATGAATCTGAGCCCAGCTGCTATAATTAAGAAAGCCGTTCACGAATGTACAAAGATATTCGCTGCAGAACAGATAGCAATTTGCGGCAACCATTTATCATCAGACATGATGCCAGAGCATGCTGCAGCGCACGAGTATTCAGGAATATATACAAGCGAAAAAGAATATGTTGAAGATATTAGTCATAAATTAATTAAGTTACTAAAAGAACTAGAATCCGATATGTTTTTTGAAAATGATATTCGGCGTCTCTCGACGCTTAGCACCAGGCTATTTGGTGATACTTGGAAGCCATTTAACGTTTTATGGCAGCATGGTCTTATAGGCTACATAGATGAAATGGATTTGGAACCAAAATTTTACTCAGAAACACATTTAGATCATTTTTTACTTCCCAAAAGCAACCGGGGCTACATAATGCATTCTTGTTTATGTGATTATTTAGGCCCTCAAAAATTATGCTCTTTGCTATTATTCTAAAATTGAGGATGAACATGGGCGCAATTGAACATTTTTCTTTTGATTCATGGAATGAATTTAAATCTGAAATTATACCCGACTTGTTTTCTGATAATATTTTTAGAGAGGGCAAATTTTTATTTCGTGGACATCGTTCTTCTGAATGGCAACTCATATCATGTTATGATAGATTTAAGTATAAACATGATAAATTTTCAAATTTGATCGATATTTTTAAAACTGAGTGTCAGAGTTTAGATATTGAACAAAAAATAATTGATAATGATAAATATCTTATTGCTTTTGCTCAGCATCATGGCATTCCTACGCGATTATTGGATTGGTCTAATAGTCCATATATCGCTTCTTTTTTTGCTTTCTCAGATTACATTTCAAATGATGGAGATTTAGTTGACAATATATCTATTTGGGTTCTAAACACCGAATGCGGCATATGGTCTCATGATTTAGGCGTTGAGATTATAAAAATTCCACATATCGGTAATATACGAATTAGAAATCAAAACGGATGTTTCACATTATCTAACACGCCTTTTAAATGCCTTGAAGAATATGTTGATTATTTATCAAGCCAATGTAATGGATGGGCATTAAGAGAATATACTATTCCTTCAGAAGAATATTTAAAAGCAATTTCCGATTTAGATTCGATGGGAATTAACTGGAGTAGAATTTTCCCAGGAATTGAAGGAAGTGCAGCATCTTCATTTGTCAAATGGAGATGTCAAAATAATTAGGGGCTTTAGGTATTGTAGGTATTGGAGTCTTATCCATAGATTATCCATTTTTTTAATAAAAAGGATAATCTATGGGAAATGCAAATTTACCAGACGCTATCTGGAGTAAAATATTGATTTTCTTTAAAACAGCAGCGTAGGCTGGGTTAAGGCACGAAACTCAGTATTTTGGCTACCATACGAAAAATCTGATCTTGAGGCTACAATAAGCCTCCATAAATTCAAAGAAATTAACAGTACTATTGTTACAAGTATTATAAATATGGTACGTTGTTTTCTATTGCCAAATTTGGTTTTGTCTGTTTGCTAATAATGGCATGCTTGGAAACAAAAGCGGATAATTCCTTATCTCGCTATTAGTCAGAATGCCAACCTGTTTTGGGCATTCTGATTAGTGTTACAATATTACAACTGTATTGTGCTAAGAATTCTTATCGTAACTGAGGGGGAAAAATTTATGCAAATTTGCTGGAGAAAAGGATGAAACCGTATTCTTTTGATATAGAGCATATTAGTCTGGTTTTTATTGGTAAATTCAATCCATCTATTATTTCACCTCATTGGTTAGCTTATAATAATTTTATTAGTAAAACTGAAGCTGAAAAAGCGAAGATAAATATTATACATAAAGATGTTTCTTCATTTGAACTGGATATTTGCCGATTTGAGGTTACAGATGATAAATTCCAAATTAGTTCTGAAATTGATTATAGCTATAAGCATGTTTGTGATTTGGCTCAAAATATATTGAACGAACTAATTCATACCCCAATAACCGCGTTTGGGTTTAACCTTGGTAGGCATATCCGCTTTGATAATGAAAAATTAAGAGATTCATTTGCATATACAATCTTTAATAAGGAAAGATTTAAGAATATTTTTTCAGAGCCCGCCTTATTTAAAATTAATTTGGCGGATAAGCAAAACAATGACAATCTTATCGATGGTCGACTTTCTTTGTCAATAGAGGCCTCTTCTCTATATAGGTTCGATGGGGTTTTTGTCTTGGTTAATAACCATTATCAAAGGCCGGGTCAAAAAGATGTTTATGGGTGTAACGATATATTAGATTCTTTGATATCCAATAGGGATGTTTTTTACGACAAAGCGAATTCTTTAATTATTGATTTGTTCGATAAATCTGCAGAGGAATAAAAAATGGATACTGAAGAAAAAGACTGTATTACAACTATAAAGTCAAGTGGGAATGGGAATGACATTCTATATATTTCTGAGATATCTTTTACTGACCATAAGGATGTAGAAATAGATTCAGAGACAATACAACATAGGCTGTTAAATAAAAAAGATGATACATATGAGACTTCTACAAAGAGAAAAATAATAGAATTATCAGAGAGCATATCTACTGCTGATCAAAAAAAAATAAGTAATAATGATAACATTAATTTATTAACCCCCAGTTTTTGTAGTAATTTTTATAAATCTGTAAAACAATGGGAGGGAGTTGTTATTGAAGTGTGTGACAATTCTTTTTGGGCGAGGCTAAAGGATCTTGATAGTGGTTATGAAGAAGAGGTTGAGCTTCCTATAATTGAATTATCAGATGACGATGAACGTCAGTTAGTTAGTGAAGGCTCTTTTTTTACATGGAGTATCGGTTATAGGATTACGCGAGGTACCAGAGAAAATTTATCTGTTATAAAGTTTAGAAGATTACCTGTATGGAGTAAAGCTCATCATAGATTGACAGGCGAATTTGCAAATGAAATAAATACTTATTTTAATAATGATAATAGCATAGTTAATGAAATACATAGCGCCAGTTAAAGAAAATATAGAATTATTGGTATTCGGCCCAGGCTATGGGGAATCGGTGTTGATGCATGTTGATAAATCTTGGCTAATAGTAGATTCATGTATAGAACCGGATTCAAAAAAACCAGCAGCTATAAATTACTTAGAGAGAGCTGGTATTCCTTTGGCATCTGTTAAATATATTATTATCACGCATTGGCATGATGATCATATTCGTGGTATTTCTGAAACAGTAGAAAGATGTAAAAATGCTAAGATTATAATATCTCAAGCTATATATTCTGATGAATTTGTTAAAATTATGGACTGTTATTCAAAAGCATATAAATCACCCCTTAAAAATGGCCCAGATGAAATAACTGCTGTTTTTAGACAAATTATAAAAAATAAAAGAGAGTATGATTTTGTAAGCGCTGATAAAGCTATTTTGCTGAGTACAGATTTTAGTATATATGCCCTGTCCCCTTCTTCTGAAGAATATTTTAGATCAATGCAGACTTTTGGTAAGTTATCAACTCAATTAGTTAAGGAAATTAAAAGAATCCCTTCTCCAAAAACAAATGAAGCTTCAGTCGCTTTACTTATTAAAACAAAAAAGCATTACGTTTTATTAGGAGCGGATTTAGAGTATTCTGAAAATAATAATAAAGTTGGATGGGAAGCAGCCTCAAAATGTCAGTGTATTTCTCAGGCTCAGAAAGCTTTTATTTATAAAATAGCCCATCATGGATCAGTTAATGGCGATTATGATGTTATTTGGAAAGAATTATTAGAAGAGAACCCTTATGCTATAGTAACTCCATTTATAAAGGGCAGACATGAATTGCCTGGAGTCCTAGATTTGCAGCGCATATCTTCAAAGACTAAAAATGCATATTTAACAGCACCTATAATAAATAAGAAGGCTAAGACTGGTAGTAAGATGGTAGACAAAATAATGGATTCAACTGTTATTCAAAGACGTCCTGTAAACCCATCTTTTGGTTGTGTAAAAATTTGTTATGATCCAGATTCCAGGCATGAGTCTTTAGTAATAGAAAAAACACTTTCAGCATCATTAATTAAATAAAATTTAGAAGCTTTATTGAATTCCAAGACCTCCATACTTAATTTTTAGTAGTTCAGACTTAATCTGACAGATACCGGTTTTGAACTACTGGTTTCGACACAATTCTTAAGGTCATTGGGGCATTAGGTTTAAAACTACATGCTGAAGCAGCTCACGCGAATAGCTAAAAAGCCCAACAAGTCGCCCAAGCTGACGCCGACACGCACCGATTTCACCAGTAATGCAACGGCGGCGCAGCTTAGCTCACCGTTATGCCTCAAGAAAGGCCAAGATAATATGAATATAGATCAATTCATGCCAGATTTAAACGATGACTCTCGTTTTAGATTTCATTTGGCAAAAACCGAACCAGAGGGTGCAAGGCCACTTGATGCATTGGCAAAATCAGATAACGATTGGCTTGGCTGGCAAATTTATTCTGGAAACAAACGTGAGAGATTTGTGAAGGAGTATATTGTCAGTTTTGCACAAATTTCTGGATGCAAATTTCTTTTTGGTGGGATTTTCCGGATTGTAGACCGGAGTAAAGACGGATACCGAGTCGAATATACAGATCAATACACTGATTTAATTGGACGTTTAATCCTAAATTACACTGGAGATAATTCACGAACTACTTGCTTTACTCCAGGCTATGTGTTTTCCAATTCTTTTGTTCAGGGAATTTATGAATCAAGATATCGAGGAGAGCAGTTCAAATCATTTGAAGAAATTAATCACAGTTTCTGGGCCATTGAGGTTATCATTAAAAATGATTTGCCCGACTGGAAAGCCGCACTCAGCAGCGTATTTGGAATATATTTAATTTCGGACAGTAGTACTGGAAAGCATTACGTTGGCTCGGCATATGGCGAGGGGGGGATTTGGAGTAGGTGGGCAAGCTATGTATACTCCTTTCACGGAAATAACGCCGATCTAATTGAACTTTTTGAGAAGAAGGACGCTTCCTACTTCAAAGAAAATTTCAAGTTTGCAATTCTTGAGATTCTACCAGCCACAAAATCTCAAGCAGAAGTGACATCCAAAGAGTCATTATGGAAAGAAAAATTGTTCACCAGGCAATTTGGACATAATAGAAATTAGGAGGCATAACAAGTCGCCCAAGCTTACGCCGACACGCACCTATTTTTCCAGTAAAGTATCGGCGGCGCGGCTTAGCTCACCGTTGGGCTTGAAATAGGGGAGGAAACATGACTGAAACAAATCGACATACTCAACTTGAAGAAGAACTGTTAGCAGCTCAAGTACTCAAAACGCAACGGGAAGCGGATGCGCTTAATAAGACTACCTTTGAAAAAGGAGCCTCAATATTTGTTGAAGGAATTAAGCTTGTGGGTGCCCTTATAATAGGTGTTGGTGGTTTATTAACAGGTTTTCAAGGATTGGAGCAAGCAAAAAAAGCGCAGCAAGATGCCGACAAAGCGATAGCTGCAAAACAAGCAGAACTGATCGGAGTTGAATCCAAGTTACAAAATAGAGCAGCAGCGCTACAAGTAAAAGAAGAAGCTTTGTTTTCTGTTGATTCGCAACTCAAAGATGCCTCCAAGCAACTGCTTCAAATGAAATTAGATATAGCGACACTTCCTCAGAATCAAACGACAAAAGAGCTTCAGACAAGTCTGGATTCTCTAGATACATCGATAGGGGAAGCATACGTTAGTAGTGGTTCAGGCATAACAGCTCCATCGAATGCATCAAGTGCAGAGCCACTCGATTCGCTTATTGAAGGTTTATTTGCAGAAACAGCATCGAAGCGAGGTGAAGCATATCGAAACTTAATGACTGCCTACGGCACCGACAGCAGAATGATTGGCTCTTTGATTGAATATGCAAGAGCCAATAAAAGCAATTCAAACGGTATATACAATACGCTTGTGGTTTTGAGCCACGTCAACTATTCAAAATTGGAAAATATAAATATTCAAGAAATTAGAGATTTTGCCGAAAAAGTTCGCGCTAATGGTGAAAAAACATCTCAAAGAGTTGATGTCTTATTAAAAAGGCTTCCTAAATAAAAAAATTATGCCTAACATGGGCACTGGGCTCACACTATTCCGACATACAATATATTGTTCTATAACAAGTCTTGAAAACACTTCATTTTGTATATTTTCGGGTCATGGAATGATACGAGCCCAGTGCCATCTGAGGAAGAGATCAGTTTAAATAATTTTCCGATTTTGCCAATTGAGGGCACAAACGCCATTGAATACCATAGAAGTGGTCTAAGGGTTTGTAAAATAATAACATGGTCATTTTATAATAATTTATATGCATAATTAAAGAATGTTAACACACTTAAGCAGCCATGTTATTTTGCTACAGCTCCTAAGACAAATTGCATTGGCATCAGATTCTGGTTTATCATTTTCAATTTTAGAATAGTTGCTAACAATACTCCCATGCCGACGCCGGGGGCCAGCGTCGCTTGACCCAAGCGCATCTGCGACGCAGCTTACCTTATCGTTAATACGACAGCTCAGTAAATATGAAATAGGAGACTTTATGAAAAGTAATCGTATTAAAATCGGTTTTAACATTTTTAAAACAATATTGTGTTTGTCTTTAGTTTTTTCCTCGTCAACAATAGTTCATGCTCAAGTACCACCCCCTGTTGATATTCCAGTACAAAATATTCCACAAGAAACACAAGTTTGGTGCTGGGTAGCAGTTGCACAGCAAATAATAATGTTTTGCCAAGGTCCTCAGCGGACTCCGCCTCAGTGCGCTTTGGTAGCAATTGCAAATGATGCACCTCCACAAGCATGTTGTTCGGGATATAATCCAATGTGTGTGATAACTGGTAGCACACCTCAAATTCAGGGTTTGATAGCACATTTTGGAGGTCGCTATTCAGGAATTGCCCCACCTGCAGATCCAATGACACTGTATAGAACTTTAGCATCAGGTAAACCTATAATACTTCAAGTAAGAACTGGTATGCAGAGCGCACACGTTGTTGTACTCAGGGGCATGTCATTTATGCCCACTCCATATGGAGCAGAGCCTGTATTGCATATTAATGACCCCATGGCTTATTTTACTCAACCAGTACCATTTTCAAATTTAATGCGAATATGGATGAGTGCAATAGTTGTCCATTAATGTTCAAAAGCCGCATAACACATCGCTCAACTGGTCAAGTTTTTCTTCCGCTTCGCTCCAGAAATACTTGCCGTTTAGCTAGGCGTCGGGCCGACATTATTAGTTCCACTTAAATTTCACTTAACAGGAGTAAAACTATGACAACACTGGTGACTTACAAAATCGAAGCAGACAACAGCGGAAGGCTCAAGACAGCAGGAAAAACAGCCTGTAATTTTTGGAACCGCTTTGTCTCACCGAGACAATCAATTGTCATCCGTCTTGGCATATTTACAAGCTTTGGGAATACCATTGCCAGAGCATACAAGCCATATCAGAACGGCGGAATCATTTACGGGGTTGTCGAATTCAACACCAAATATTTGGCGGAGTTCTCCGATAACAAGATTGCAGGCACCGTTGTTCATGAGATAGGACATACTCTTGGTTTTGGGTGGGATCACTGGATGACTTTATTCAATCAAAGTGATGGTCATTTTAAGCAGGCTGCCGTCTCCATACTTCCTAGTCTGGCTGAAATGCAAGTAGAAACCGACTATGGCCCTGGCACCACTCTAAGTCACTGGGACGAGGAATCATTCGGAGGAGAGCTAATGACAGGCTTCAAAAACTCTGTCGAGTATGTTCTTCCAGTTACCATTGACGTAACAGAGCTACTTGGACACACGGTAATTGAGCAGTTGGCGAAGAGGACATACCTTGATGAGTTGCTGACAGCGCTTAAGGATGTTCAGTTCGCCTTAACGGACGTTGTTGAATCACTCGATAGAGATTATTTTGTCGAAACCGAATTGTGGGAAGAAATTTATACAGATAAGTGAAAAAAGCGGCCGTAATCGCCTAACGAACAAGGATAGATCGTATGAGCCTAAGCGAACCACGATCTTATCCGGTTGTTAAACAAGCTCAAAAGGCTTAGCCGCAGAAACGCTTGAGCCGTATGACGTGAAATTGTCACGTACGGTTCTGAGGTGGGAAAGAGGCTGTGAAGCCTCTTTCCTACCCGATCCTACTCCGAAGACTCGGAGATTTATCTTAAAGTTACTATGCATTTTGTGCCTGCTCCATTGGTCTTTTGGCCAAAAAAAGTGCTGGAAAATGCAATTTTAGCCAAAAGTTCAGATCTGATAATTTCAGCTACTTAATGGTAGTTACTTGGAAGCCTCCCGATGGGAATTCCGGTTTTTGGGTTTTCTGCGTTTTTTTTACTGGGTGTTTTGATGTTTTGAATTTTTCACCGAATCCAGCGTGGCTAAATTTATGGTTTTTCACTGTCAGCGGCTCAGTATTCAGATTTGGACTTTTTCAGGTAATTTCACCAGCAAAAGCTGCGACTCATTCTGCTTCTGTTCGGCGTAGCTTAAGCTTCACGTTAAGGAAAGGAGTAGTTTTTTGAAAGCGATAATATGCGAATCATTAGTGTATAACTTGAAGTATGGGGTGCCAATAGAAACAAAGTCTTGCCTAAGTTTACTTAGTAGTATCATTTGCTCAAACGTGTGTGATGATGAATTTATGCATAGATCGTCTGCTGCAGAACTAATATTCGATGTAGAGCGGTTTTTCCCAGTAAAAAAATATGAAGAAGAAAAATACGAAGCCCGACAAAAACTATTAAAAAAAATTGAAAATGAATCTATTCTATATAATCCGGATAATATATCATGGTTTATGGATTCTGATAATGAAAATGAAAAAAAAACTTTTGATAGTATATTGAAGGATATCTCTCCTATATATTCAGAAAATATAAGTGACATAGCATTTGTATTGAGCAACGATCCATTTTACACTCAGCAATTTATTTGTCATTTAGATCCAAATAATACTGATGCGACTTTAGGTATCTTAGCTACAGCAGGTATTGAGTTTTGTCTCCCTGCTATTTATTGTAAAGATCGTGAGACATTAGAAAAAATAAAAGAAAAGTATGAAGAAGAAAGACTAGACTATTTAGATTATTTAACCAAACATCTTCAAGAAATACACATAGATATTGTGAATGGAGATAGTAATATTGTTGATTTATACAAGTTTGTTTCTCGTAAAGTTGCTCCAGAGCTTAAGATAAGAGCCAAAAAATTTGAAGTGGCAGTCAGCAAGGCCGATGAAAAAACAAAACGCAAGATTTTAATAAGGTTTAATGATATGATACCTCGTATTGGATCTGCTCTGGCAAGTGGTCAAGGTATAAAGGCTTCCGTTGCCGAAGCTGTGCTTTCAGCATTTTGCGGTTCTTTATTTGAATCTGAAGCAGCTTATCGAGAAATGAGAGTAAAGCATCCTGAAGCTGCTTATATATATAACTTAAAAAAAGAATTACGACTACCATAACAGGGAACTTCACTATATAATGAGATTGGCTGAAAAAGTAGACTCCAACGTTAGTTTTTGAAAGGGCATTCTGTATCTCAGCTTCTGCAATGGCAGTCTTTTTAGTTTTAATATTTTTAAATTATTAGATATAATAATATTAATCTCGCTAACAAGTCGCCCAAGCTAACGCCGGATATTCAATAACTTGTTCAGGCGTAAAGGCAAGGCCGGCACGGTATAGCTAACGAAGATAAATAAGCAGTTTGTATAAACATCCAATAGGGCAATAAAAAATGGCCAATGAACTTTTTCATTTCTACGGGCTTCAGGCAATTTTAACTGACTTAGGTCTTCAATGCTTAGAAGCTAATACAATTGCTTCAGCGTCGCAAGCTGTTGACGATTTTCATGAAGATAAACTAATTACTTTTGAAAACGGTGAGCTATTCTATCCAATTATCACAGCCCATAAAATGCTTGACTCAAAGAACCTGGACAGTCGTGATGCGAGCAATATATGGATGCCATTTCACTTTTTCCCCGATAGAGATGGCGTTTGCCAGCCTGACACAGAAAATATTGAAAAACTGATAGAGTTTGTTAAAGAATATCAGTTAAATAATGATATAGAAAAACATCTTTTACATGGTATTTTGTTACATATTTATGTAGACACTTATACACATCAAGGCTTCATGGGACTTCATTGCAAGCATAATGATATCTCTAATCTCGACGATAAAGATTCAATTGATA
This sequence comes from Desulforegula conservatrix Mb1Pa, assembly GCF_000426225.1. Classification (NCBI taxonomy): domain Bacteria; kingdom Pseudomonadati; phylum Thermodesulfobacteriota; class Desulfobacteria; order Desulfobacterales; family Desulforegulaceae; genus Desulforegula; species Desulforegula conservatrix. Next base: position 2,839 of record NZ_AUEY01000060.1, on the reverse strand, counting down.
TTAGCTGGTTGGCTGGTAATCTTCCTCCTTGCATAGGGCATGGTGAAGCATTGACTTACCCAGACGACATGTGGAGACGATGGAGTTATACAGATAATAAAGGCAATACAATAAATCGAGATAATCAAAATACCTTCATTAGAATTGTTAAGAATATTCGAATATTAATGAGTGAACTCGGTTATCAAGTAAATGAATTATCAAACGCACAATTGAGAGCCTATAAAAATATTTTTAAAATCAAAGGTGACAATTCTAAATACGAAGATAGAATTATAAATGAATTTAATTCTATTACTATTGATAACGTAGGTAATGACAAAAATATTGATTATCAAAAATGGAAACAGAGCATAATGAAAAAAGTCCAATCAAAAGAGAATAAATATATTCGAAGCAATTCATTGGATTTTTCGTTTGATGAATCTAAATGGTTTCTATTTCAGAAAATTGCAAAAGATATCAGAACTTTTTTTAAATCTGAAATTTTTCCTAATATACGTATAACGACAACAATTTATTAAATATAAAAGTTCATTTTTTGCATTACACGGTAAACGCTCGCTTGTAATTTGGGTTTGGCGTTCTAACTGTGGGTGGTGTAATACATCAATATACAAAAAACGCATAATCAGTTGCCCAAGCCGACGCCGACACATCAATTTTACTATCTCATACTTAGGGTTCAGGCACCACCACCTGTCTGGCATGCTTGATTCATTATCTCGATACGACCAAACAAATATAAGGAGTTAAAGCATTCTATGAGTAATCGAACTTACATCGCTACCCGTCACCCCGTCAGTACGCAGCATTCTATCCCTCCCACTTCGTTTCTCGACCAGTTAATCGATGCGATTGATCCATTGCCGAACGATGTTTTCGCGGAGAACCCTATATTCGATATTTATGCAGTAATGAAGGGTTCACTCGGCCCCTATACAAGCTTAAAGCATCGGAAAGCAGTTATGTGTGAGGTGCTGCGCGTACAGGCGGCTTTTGAATCGGACTGGAATTGGAACGAAGGTGTGGATATCAACAACCTTCGCTCCTTGACGCATATTGAGGGAGAGGAAACAGGAGCCTTTCAAGTATCCTTCGATAGCACGGCCCTTGGTCATTCGGCCATGATGCCCTTTGCTATCTCTCATCAAATAGAAACGCCCCAGAAATTTATTCATACGATGAAGAGTGACCACCGATTGGCAGTGGAATATTGCGCTAGGTTATTGCGCATTAGCACAGCTTGGTGCGGCACGATCAAGAATCCCGCTCAAGTTATTTCCCATGTGCGGCGTGATGCTGTGGAGGAGTTTCAGACCTTCTTGCACGTCGGTATTGATGTCCCCCTGACCGCAGGTATAGCTAACTCTCCGGGAAGTCTCGCTCCGGGGGGTGGCTGCGGTGCTGAAGGCACAGGCGATAAGGCGCGAACCCTAAAGGTGGTTCAGATTGCCAACGATCCTAGCGCTTACCAAAAGGTGCAGGAGGAGGCAGCCAAAGAATTATTCAAGCTAGCCGATGAAGATTGGCCTCATGATGGCTGCGCCATCAATCTTTCAAACCTTTTGCAGGCAGGTGGAATTCCTGTTCCTGATATATTGCAGGCTCTGGCGCTGGGCAAACATCTGCGCGATCACCGCGGTTGGCAAGTTATTCCCAACGGCCAACAACAACCCGGCGACGTCGGCTCAACCTGCGGATCCACGCCCAACCACGGCTTCGATCATATCTACTTGGTGCTGCAACGCGTGGACAATGATGAGATGGTCATCGCCGATAATCAGAAGCCTAAACCGCATACAAGATTTGTAAGCGGCAAAGGAGGGAAGACCCCGACGAAATTCTTTCTGCGAGCGACCTGAAGTAGGTTGACCAGTAGGACACATTGAAGTTGCGAAGTGCATCTTTTTAGGCCGATTATCACATTATTCATCCGGCCTAAAACGAATACGGGTAGATCGTGTGAGTTTAAGAAACACGTCTATCCGGTATTTTTTGTGTTCGGGTGTAATTTGGATGTGTTAGATATTTTTTTATTGGATACTTGATATCATTCGATCTTGAGTTAAAAAACCATTGCATAAAACATAGAAATATCTTAAGTAGAAAAAAACGCCCCCACAGCGTCCATGGTTTACAGAAGAACCTAATCTTCTGAACCCTGAAACGGGATAAATCCGAATCAGGAATCGCCGTCAGCTCAAGCCGAAAATGTTTGGGCTTTTGGTGTTTGTGTAAAACACTATTTTGAAATTTTTTTTAAAAAAAGTTTCAAATATAGAAAAAGCCCATTCCCGTAGGCACAAGGAGACGGAAATGGGTTTTTTTGCGTTTGGCGACTTAAGAAAAGAAAACACCATAAAAAGGGAAGAATCCCTGCCTCATGGTGTAAGCATCGAAAATGCTCTCACTCAAGAAGGCATGTTCTATTGCGCTACATATAGCTGCCATATGCTTGAGAGGGGTTGCATCGCCAATCAAAAAATGGCCAGTGGCGTTCAGCCTCTCGGTAAAACTCCACTCCATCGTGAATTATGTCTTAATTAATCCTAAGTAAACCCCCGGCTCTGCCGGTGGACTCACAGAGTTTGACATATCCAGGAATAAGAAGAAGTCTCCAATAACTGAACCGCCTAAAGTTAAAGGAGACTTCAATGACCGAGACACAAAGCCTAAGCCATAGTGCCTGGGAATGCAAGTATCATATAGTATGGATTACAAAGTATAGAAAAAAGACTATTTATGCAGAATTGAGGCGATATTTGGCCAGGCAAAAAGAATGTGCAATATTGGAAGGCCACTTGATGTCAGATCATGTTCATATGCTTATTTCGAT
>NZ_AUEY01000059.1 GCF_000426225.1 Desulforegula conservatrix Mb1Pa | reverse complement strand
CAATATTGCACTTTCTTTTTGTCTGGCCAAATCTCGAAATACATCTCCCAAATATTTCCTCAATTCTACATAAATAGTCTTTTTTCTATACTTTGGAATCCATACTACATGATACTTGCATTCCCAGGTACTATGGCTTAGGCTTTGTCTCTCGCTCATTGAAGTCTCCTTTAACTTGAACTTTAGGCGGTTCAGTTATTGGAGACTTCTTCTTATTCCAGGATCTGTCAAACTCTGTGAGTCCACCGGCAGAGCCGGGGGTTTACTTATGATTAATTATCTAAGATGCTTGAAAAAAAAATACTTTCGATATTTTTGTAAATCACTTTTTTCAGACCAGACAATCATACTGAAAATAGTATATAGCCATTAAAACTTCTATATATTGAAAAGGAGCGGATACATACTCATCAATGTCACAGCTTGAACATTTAAAACCAGTCAGGTCGTTTGGATGGCAATCCTGTTCTGTTATTGCATTATTACTGGAAAAGGGTTTTCCAGACCTTTACCAAAACTTTTTATGTTTTTTTAACGAGTTGAGAACATATATTTTCAAGCAAAAAAATCCATAACCGAAAAGTTTTTGCTAAGCTTTTTTCAAAAAGCGGCCTTTGACCTTTCATCTAACAGAAGAGTTCAATTAATAGGAGTTTGGGGAATTTTTTACAAAAAGTCCCAAAAAATCAAGAGCTAAGCTAAGGAGCATGATTTCGGTTTTCAACAGTTACATGGAACATAACCTATTTTTCTTCATTGAAAAGAGAGGTCCAGCGTCCAATAATTCCAGGCTTCACAACTGTTTTTTCAAGAAGGCCAAGAAATTCTTTTCTCGGTATCTCCCTTGCCCCGAAGCTTGAGAGATATTTTGTAGCCACCTGACAGTCAATGATTTCAAAATCCATTTTAGCTAGCCATTTAGTAAAAACAGCAAAAGCCACTTTGGATGAGTTGTCAGAAGTACTGAACATGGATTCGCCAAAAAAGCATTTTCCAATGGACACACCGTATAGACCTCCAACAAGCTCTTCACCTTTCCAGGCTTCCACTGAATGTGCATATCCCAGTTCATGAAGCAGCACATAAGCAGCAAGCATTTCGTCAACAAGCCAGGTGCCTGATTTGGTTTCAGTATGAACATCCCTGCATTTTGTGATCACATCTTTAAAAGCTTTGTCAACGCTTATCTCATAAACATTTTTTCTGATGGCCTTGGCAAGACTTCTTGAAATATGAATCTCATCAGGAAAAAGTACAAGACGCGGATCAGGCGACCACCATAGGATAGGTTCATCCTCATTATACCAAGGAAAAATCCCCGAAGAATATGCGGTTATAAGTCTCTGCACACTCAAATCTCCGCCTACGGCAAGAAGACCAGTCTGGTCAGCAAGAAATGGAGGGGGAAAGGTCTGTTTATTTTCAGAAAGATAAAAAACGGGCATAGCTCTTTTATAAAAAAAAAGCCGACATTAAAGTCGGCTCAATTAGCATCTAAAAAATCAATTGGCATAAGAAAACGAGAGCTTTTCATCCTTCAGGCCAATGGTTACCTTGCCGCCATTCTCAAGCTCTCCGAAAAGAAGCTGATCTGAAAGTACATCTTTGATTTCTGTTTGAATGAGCCTTCCAAGAGGTCTTGCGCCATAAGACTCATCATAACCTTTCTTGGCAAGATAATCCCTCGCCTTTGCAAGAAGCCTCAGATGAACTTTTTTCTCTGTAAGCTGGAGTCTCAGCTCATCCATGAATTTATCGACAACCATGCCCATGATTTCAGGATTAAGACTGTTGAATGTTATTATATCATCAAGACGATTCAAGAATTCAGGGCTGAAAAGATTTTTGATCGCTCCTTTTCCTTTTTCATTCATGTCTCTTGAGGTATCCCCAAAACCTATGGATTTTGAGCTCATCTCTCTGGAACCGACATTACTGGTCATGATAATAATAACATTTCTGAAATCAGCCTTTTTACCGTTATTGTCAGTTAGCGTTGCATGATCCATTACCTGTAGAAGTATATTGAAAATGTCCTGATGGGCTTTTTCAATTTCATCAAGCAAAAGCACAGAATGAGGATGCTTTCTTATTTCATCTGTAAGAAGGCCTCCCTGCTCGAAACCGACATATCCTGGAGGAGCACCTATAAGCCTCGCCACTGAATGCTTTTCCATATACTCGCTCATGTCAAAACGGACAAAATGGATGCCAAGCTGGGCAGAAAGCTGTTTTGCGACTTCTGTTTTTCCAACTCCTGTAGGTCCTGTAAAAAGAAAAGAACCGACCGGACGTTCGGAAGGACCAAGTCCTGCCCTTGAACGTTTTATCGCTGTGCACATTGCCTGTATGGCAGTATTTTGACCAAAAACAACTTTCTTAAGTCTGGCTTCAAGCCCGGAAAGCTTTAGTCTGTCCGAACCCGCGACACTTCTGACAGGAACTTTTGCCATTTTTGCGACAACTCTCTCAACATCCTCGACATCCACGGTCTTTTTCTTCTTGGTTGAAAGCATTATATATGCTCCAACTTCATCTATAACATCTATGGCTTTATCAGGAAGAAAACGGTCATTAATGTATTTGGCCGATAGATTTACAGCCGCATCAAGCGCTCCGTCCGAATAAGTTACATGATGATGATCCTCGTAGCACCACTTAAGTCCTTTGAGAATCTCAACAGCCTCAGGAATGCTTGGCTCAAGAATTTCAATTTTCTCAAATCGTCGCGCAAGCGCCCTATCTTTCTCAAAATGGGTTTTAAACTCTTCATAGGTTGTTGAACCAATACATCTTATACTCCCTGATGTTAGAGCCGGTTTAAGTATGTTGGAAGCATCTAGAGAACCGCTGCTTGTAGCTCCGGCGCCAACAATCGTGTGAATCTCATCTATGAAAAGAATTGCCTTAGGAACTTTCTGAAGAGCAGAAATGAGCTTTTTCAGTCTCTGCTCAAAATCACCTCTAAATTTTGTTCCGGCTAAAACAGACCCCATATCAAGGGCAAAAATCTTAGCATCATGCAGAATAGATGGCGCAGTCCTGTCATTAATTCTCTGGGCAATTCCCTCTGCAATGGCAGTCTTTCCAACTCCGGGATCACCAACAAATACAGGATTGTTTTTTCTTCTTCTGCAAAGAACATGTATAGCACGTTCAACTTCGGGATCACGGCCGATAAGAGGATCAAGCTCTCCTTTTTCAGCTTTGGCAACAAGCTCGACAGTGAAAGCCTTGAGAGGATTAACCTTTTTCATGGCATCTTCGCCCTGCTGGTCGGGCTGTTCAGGCTTTTCCCTGTGCTCTTCTCCGCTGCTAATCTCATGGGAGATATGCTGAAGAACTCCAAGTCTTGTTACGCCTTCATTCATCAGATAGTATACTGCATGGGAATCCTGTTCCTGAAACATTGCAGCAAGGACATCCCCAACATTTATCTCAGTCTTTTCCGCTGATCTGGCATGCGACACGGCTCTTTGAATAACTCTTTGAAAACCAACGGTCTGCTGAAGAACATAATCCTTTCCTTCAGGCATTACTTCAAGGCGGGTGTTGAAGTATTCTTCAAGATTCTTTTTTATTGTATCGATGTCGCCACCGCAGTTTTCAACAATATCTATGCCAGAGGTATCATGCAGTATCGCAAAAAGCACATGCTCCAAACATACATATTCATGACGCCTCTTCTTGGCTTCACGAACCGCGAATCCCAATGTAGCGCTTAAAGTTTTGCTTATCATTGCTATACCTGCTCCAATGTGCTCTTAAGTGGAAATTCATGCTCGGTTGCAAGTCTCAATACGGCATTAACCTTTGTCTGGGCTATATCATAAGTATAAATACCGCAAACGCCAACGCCTTCCTGATGAACTTTGAGCATTATCTGAATAGATTCCTCATGGGTTTTGTGGAAAACATTCATTAAAATATCCACAACAAATTCCATGGTTGTATAATCATCATTATGCAAGAGTACTCTGAACATTGGCGGTTCTTTAAGATCCTGACGTTGTTCTAAGCTTGTTTCCCCCTGGAATCCAGGATTATACTCTGTCATACTTGCTACCCTCTGACTCGCATATCATTTTTAGTCCCACATATGGTTATTTCTCTATAAAAATAAAATAACACTTTTAGTATAAGTTGAAAATGCACAAACACTATTAAAATGTAATGTTTTTTATAGGCTATATTCCAGTTAAATGTTGAAATATGTAGAATAAATTATTTTTGTTTATTTTCTTGAAGAACTATTTGTAAAAAGCTCCTTAAGTCCCCTCAAAAAATTTATTTTTTTTATAATAATAACAACTTATTATTTATATAATTGAAAGTTTTTTTCCAAAAAGCAACCGCCTGAGCTCATTCTTTTCAAAAAAATAAAATGGCTATGTACTATTTTCAGTATGACTGTCTGGTCTGAAAAAAATGATTTACAAAAATATCGAAAGTATTGTTTTCCAAGCATCTGACATAATCATAAAGTTTTTGCGGAGCTTTTTACAAAAAGCGACTCGCCGAAGGCGCTCAAGCTGAAAATAAGACAAAGCCACAAAAAATAATGGTTATTGAAGCAATAAAACTTTCCACAGCCAAAATGGACAGAGCATCTATCAAAAAAAGAATGGCGGGAAAGATCATCTTTTCCGCCATTCTTTATTAATTCATATCTATAAGATCAAGAAAATATAAACTCGGTCTATCCGCAGCACTTTTTATATTTCTTGCCGCTACCACATGGACACAGATCATTTCTTCCTATTTTGTCATGGTCGCGTTTAACAGGTGTGTTTTTCTTTTCATCATCACTGTCACTGCCCCTTGAATAAATAAGTCTCTGCTCCTCAGGCTGGTGCATGTCTTCAAAAGAGCCATCACCTTCAGCCTGCTGTGGCCTTATCTGCATTCTGAAAAGGAACATGAGAAGCTCTTCGGAAATGTGGGAAACCATCTCCTGAAACATCGCAAACCCCTCTTTTTTATACACAATAAGAGGATTTTCCTGGGCGTACCCCCTGAGGCCAATACCTTCCTTGAGATGATCCATTCTGAGGAGGTGATCTTTCCAGAGTCCGTCAATGGATTCAAGCATGACAAAACGCTGGATATTATTGAATTCAGGGCCGACCTTGTCCGCTTTTTCCCTGTAAATATGGATAGCACTCTCGGTTATGAAGTCTTCGAGATCTTCCCTGCTCTTTGGTGAAGACTCTGTGAAGTCTATCACAAAATTAAACTGGGCGTTAATAGCGTCCTTCAGTCCTTCAAGATTCCAGTGGCGAGGATCGTCGTCGTTCACATGATCTGCAACTATCCTGACTGCCCTCTCCTCAATCATGGATTCCACAAAAGGCTCAAGCTCGGGATCTGTCAGAATCTGACGCCTCTGGCTATATATAAGGTTGCGCTGCTGGTTCATTACATCGTCATATTCAAGCAGGTATTTTCTTATGTCAAAGTTGTGGCCTTCAACCTTCTTTTGAGCATTTTCAATGGCCCTTGAAATCATATTATGCTCAATTGGCTCACCATCTTGGAGGCCCATCTTCTCCATAATTGCAGTAATTCTGTCGCCACCGAATATTCTGAGAAGATCATCTTCAAGGGAAAGATAAAATTTTGACGAACCTGGATCGCCCTGCCTGCCTGCTCGTCCTCTGAGCTGGTTATCAATGCGTCTGCTTTCATGACGCTCAGTACCAATAATATGAAGACCGCCAAGTTCGACAACTCCGGGCCCGAGAACAATGTCAGTTCCTCGTCCAGCCATGTTTGTCGATATTGTGACAGTATCCTTCTGCCCGGCCATGGCAATAATTTCAGCCTCTTTTTCATGGTGTTTGGCATTAAGGACTGAGTGGCGAACTCCTTTTTTTACAAGAAGTGAGCTTATGTATTCAGAAACATCAATATTAACTGTTCCGACAAGTACTGGCTGCCCAGTCTTTGTTCTTACGATTATCTCCTCGACAACGGCGTCATATTTTTCCTTTTTGGTTTTATATATGACATCAGGAAGATCAGTTCTGATCATTGGCATATTAGGAGGAATACAGATAACATCAAGCTTGTAAATCTTCTTGAATTCTTCGGCTTCCGTGAGGGCGGTTCCGGTCATGCCCGCAAGCTTGTCATACATTCTGAAGAAATTCTGGAATGCCGTGGAGGCGTAGGTCTGATTCTCCTGGGCAATCTTGACACCTTCCTTTGCTTCAAGAGCCTGGTGCAGACCTTCTCCGAATCTTCTTCCCGGCATAAGCCGGCCTGTGAACTCATCTACAATTACAACCTCGCCGTCCTTAACGATGTAATCGACGTCCCTTTTGAAAAGACTGTGGGCCCTAAGCGCCTGGTTGAGATGATGTATGGTTTCTATATTTCTAGGATCGTAGAGATTTTCTATCTTAAGAAGTTCCTCAGCCTTTGAAATTCCATCTTCGGTGAGGGAAACGGTTCTTGCTTTCTCATCGAGCGTATAATCCACATCTTTTTTAAGAAAGGAAATAATAGAATCTATGTCTGTGTAAAGACCGGTGGATTTACCTGTTGGCCCTGAAATAATAAGAGGAGTTCGGGCCTCATCTATGAGTATGGAGTCAACTTCGTCCACTATGGCGTAATGAAGATCCCTCAGAACAAGATTCTGATGGTAATATTTCATGTTATCACGGAGGTAGTCAAAGCCAAACTCGTTATTGGTTCCGTATGTAATATCTGCTGCATAAGCTGCTTTTCGCTGCTGGTCGTCCATCCCGTGAACAATAACACCGACGCTCATGCCAAGATAATTGTAAAGCTTGCCCATCCATGCTGAGTCACGTTTTGCCAGGTAATCATTCACCGTTACTATATGAACACCCCGTCCTGTGAGGGCATTCAGATAAGCAGGAAGGGTTGAAACAAGGGTTTTACCTTCACCGGTCTTCATTTCCGCTATGGAGCCTGTATGAAGGGCTACACCACCGATGAGCTGGCAGTCGAAATGTCTCATATTGAGTGATCTGCGGCCTGCTTCCCTTACTACTGCGAAAGCTTCTATGAGAAGATCATCAAGCGTTTCACCACCAGCCAGTCTGTTTTTGAATATTTCAGTCTGCCCCCTGAGTTCTTCATCGCTCATTGCCTGGTATTTTGGCTCAAGTATATTAATATCCAGAACCAGAGGTTCTATCTTTCTGATTACTCGCCCACTCTTGTTACCGCCAAAAATACGGGCCAAAAAATTTAACAACATCAGCCTTTCCTTTATTGAAAAGTTGTTTTCTGCAGACAATCAAGCTTTTTAAGCAGAAAGCCATAAAACACCAAACTGAAAAAAAACTCAAACAAATAAGATCTTTTATTGAAAATCTAAAAAACATGTTTGTTCAAACATGCAGGAAAACGCCACAACACTAATTGAGGAGTCATTATAGACGTTTGCAAAATTTGGGGCAGACAACGAAATCAGTCCCAGGCGCAAAGGATCCAAGTCTTGAATGATAATTTGGAGTTTTATTAATAAAAAATACCTTTAACAATTTTGATGGCTCGCAAAAACTAAAAAAAGGCAACGGCGTCATGACGGACTTGATCAGGAGTCCAGTGTTTTTCAACCACTTCCTGATTCAGATCTTCGCCGGAATGACAGGAATCTGAGTTTTTGCGGCCTTGTCAATTTTGAATCCTAAATCATTAAGGGAATAAATATAATCTGCTGCGAAATACCATGCAAGCGCAATCCAATGCGTCCCTTAAACTCTACAAGGCAGGCATTTATCGTCAATACGACCAAATCATGGCCACTATTACAAAAAAAAGGGAGCAGAAAGCTGCCCCCCCGGTATTTTTACTTTGAAGCATTATCTGCTGCTTCTGCGAGTCTTGTTTCAAGATAATCCGCCATATCATCCGACCATTCGCTGAAATCAAAGCAATGTCCGTCTTCTCCAAGAAGTCCTCCTGGAACAAGATCGCCAAGTTCTTCAGGATCTGTGATCAGATCGCCATAAAAGCACATGGAAATCCATCTTGCTTCAGGATCATCGTCAACGACATCTATCATAACAAACAAAGAGCGATTCTTCTGATTTATATGTTTTGCCCTTAAAGAATAGCTTACCCCTGGTCTTGCCTTGAAATCAAAAACAACACCCTCTTGTTTTTCAAGATTGTTCCTGAATCTCAAGAGAGCTTTTTTGACACCACCCGAGTCGTCACTCCATCCTTCAACAAAACCATCAAAACTGATTTCCTGGTCAGCCATTTTCCCCCTCAGCTACAAATACAGTTGATTATGTCAGATTTATTGACGCTACTCCGTCAAATCCTTGCCGCAATGTTTGCATACTTTAGCCCTTTTCTTGATTATCTCCGCACAATAAGGGCACTCCCTCGTAAAGCATCTCTCATGAATTTTCTTAACAGCTTCATCAGCTGCTTCCTGAAGCTTTTGGTTGCCGTATTTATGGAATTTAATGGGCTCAATGAATTCGGTTTCATCTACCAGATCGCCCATCATCTGGGCAGCTTTGATCCTGACCCTTGTTGGTTCTGAAGGATCAAGCATCATCTGCAGAATCTTCACAAAGTCCTTGTTTACATAGCAATCTGCCAAGGTAGAAAACCCCGTTTTGATGGACTCTTCTATGGCTTTTTGGGAATTAACGCCATTCTCGTCAACTATCTGATTTGACCCGCCCTCCGCACTGAAAACCGGAAGAAAATCAAATTTATCAGGAGATGCAGGCTCGCACATACACCTATAAGAAGCTCTATATGCGTAATTTTCATATATATGATCCCAGCCAGCCTTAAAAGGCGGGCATTCGTCATTAAAGCATACAAAAAGATATGGAGCACCCCAGCCGAGTCCGTCACTGAAGCTCATTGGCGGCACTTCCCAAATACTCATCTCCAAATTGCAGTGTGGGCAAAGAGGCTTTTTCTGCTCGATAACTCGTTCAAGAACATCGTTTTTAGTTTCCATTGTCATGGCAATACTCCAAAAAAAATAAAATTATTAGCGGTAATCAATACCCGCTTGAAGATCTCAAAGCAATTTAAAAATTCATATTGAAAGCACGGATAATTTATCTCCGCAAGTACAGCTTCCTAATAATAATAACGTAATCCTTCAGCTCAATAGCAAACCAGGAAAATAACAAAAAAAATTATGGCACGGCTATTGCTTATTCATAAAGCCCAGGAGGGCAACAAATATGAAAGAAATATGGAAAACAAGTTTAAAAAAATTATCGGGTACAATAAATGCGGGCCTAAGGGTTATCCGTAATATTGACTACAAGATTCTTAGCCATACAATTTTTCAGATACAAGCCTCCAAAAATCCTGAAGAGGCACTTGAGCATATGACGTTTGGCTTGAAAAGGATTCTTGATTACAATCTGTTCGCCTTTTTCATCCAGGGCACCAACAAGAATAATGTCATGGCATGGATTGAACCCGAATATTATGAGAAATATATGAAAAAAATATTCGAGGAAGACTCTGGCATGTCAACGGAAAAAGGTCTGATCTACATGACAATAAAGAACAGGGATGAAAGCTTCACAAGATTTGCCGAGCTTGATATTGAAAGCAAGGAAACAAAAATTTTCAAAATAGCCCTGCCACATCTTGATGCCCGAATATATCTGACTCCTGGCAGGCATATTCTCCCTTATCATATGGAGATAATCAACCTGCTAATTGAATCATTCAAGAATACGGTTTCGATTCAATTGGAGATTGAACAGCTCAAGCAGGAAGCGTCCATAGACGGCCTGACAGGCATATCAAACCGGGGCGATTTCGAAAGACAGATAAGCCACTATGTTTCAAACGCAAAAAGATATGGAAAAGCCATCTCTATGTTTCTTTTTGACATAGATGATTTTAAAAAGATCAACGACACATATGGCCACCAGACCGGGGATGAGATACTCAAAAGCATATCCCTGACCGTCAAAAACAACATCAGATCATGTGACCTTATTGCAAGATACGGCGGAGAGGAATTTGCGGTTGTGCTTCCTGAGACATCTCCTGAGATGGCGGCCGAGCTTGCCGACAGAATCAGAATCAAGCTCTCTGAATCTAAAGTAAAAGCAGGCAGCGTTATGATAGGAGCAACAGCCAGCTTTGGAGTCGCATATCTGAAACCTGACATGGAAGTAGCCGATTTCATAAAAAAAGCCGACGAGAATCTCTATATAGCAAAGAAAAACGGTAAAAATCAGGTCGCTTTTCATCCATAAACAATGCCGGGTAAACAGCCCGGCAAAGTCATAAAATGACTGTGTATTTTTCCCCCAAAAGACAAGCTCCAAGCCTTAAAAAATAAACTATTCCAGTAAAACAACGATGGCCTCGCAAAAAACAGGTAAAAATTCCGGCGTCATGCCTGAATTGATCCGGCATCCGGTATTTTCAATTAGTTCCTGATTAAGGTTCCCGGTTTTCATAGGGACAGGCCCCGCCGGAAAGACTGAAACCGGATTTTTTGAGGCTCTGTCAAATAATGATTTCAAATATTTCGATGATCATGCTTCAAGAGCAGCGAAAAATTTATCATCAAGGCTCTCGCTAAGCGCATCTATCCTTTTTACAATATCAAGGGCCTCATTCCCCGAACCTTCAAGAAGCTCCCTTATTTTTTCACGATCAGCTATGGTTTCACCCATAACTTCATCAATTTTCGAAAGCCCGTCTGCATAGGACATGAATCTTGCGGAAATCTCATTTTCAATGGAATCGGCAATCACGTCGGATAATTTCAGAAGATATTGAAATTTAAGGTTTTCTTTATAACTCTTGAAATGGAAGCTAACATTTTCATCAGTCTCTTTTTTAAGGCTGGATAAAGCGCCCTTAAGTGCCCTGAAATAATCCTTATCCTTGGATGTCTCTTTTTCCTTTTTAAAGAAATTTCTGATCATTGTAAGGGATCTGTAAAAGCCAAACCTCGCCGAAGCCTCGGTCTTTACTTTAACACTGTACCTTATAAGTGCGACTGCAGAAGGAAGCTTGATTCCGCTTATTGACTTAATGGAATCCATATCCGGGGCAGTAAGATGGCTTTTCATCTGCACAGGCAGTTTCAACCCAAGTCCGGCCATGGCTGACTCATATTCACTTAATGCATCCTGTATCATCACGTCATAAGGCTGAACAGCCGCCAATAAATATGCAGCAATCTCACTTTCTTTTTCCCTGACATAATTCATGATCCTTGGATTGATCTGCTCTGTCATGAATGTATCAAGTTTCTGTTTGAATTCCTGATACGCGACATGAAGAACGTTCTGGAAAGTTGTCAGAGCCAGTCTGTCCTCATATTCTTCAAAGGATATGCTGTAGCTGTTGATATAATCCCTGATTTCATAAAGAAGGCCGCCATGACCTTCACTCATAAAACCTTCCGCACTTGATTTCAGATCTTTTCTAAGTTTCTGAATAGCCCCGTCAAGCGTGCTTCTCACAAGCCCGCTTATGCGGCCCATCTTTTCCTTGTGCAAATTTATATTTGCAACCATTTTCGAAACACCTGAAGAATCCCTGGACAGGACATCCCTGATCACCTCTGTCCAGCCTGCAAGACTTCCCGTAACCCCCCTGAGGCGATCAAGATGGTTATTTAGAAGCAGTCCATATCTTCCACTTGTTAATGATGCCTGGAAAAAGTCAAAAAATTCTCTGGTCTGCGCCCTGGAAAATTCCACAAGCTCATTTTCCATATCCCATTGGGACAGCCTCATTCTGTCTTTCTCTGAAAGACCCCGGGGGTTTTCACTGAAAAGATTATGAAGGGCTGATACTGTAAAAACGGAAGGTTCTGAATTGATCAAGGCAAGATCTTCACTAGTCCTGTCAACTATGGCTTTTAGGTCGTTGATACCTTCGTGCTCTGAAAAATCAGCATTAACAACAAAAACCGAGCTCTCTGAAAGCCCCATTTTTTTTATTATGTTCAGAAATCTTATATCGCCCTGCCTCAGACCGGTTCTGCTGCTGATGACATAAACAAGCATATGGGCCTGATTCAGATAATCCTGAACCTGGGCAAGATGTATGGGGTTTGGTGAATCACTTCCCTGACAGTCGGCTATTTCTATACCGGGCTGAAGTTCAAGACCGGGCGAACCTATCTCCAGCTCCACATCCCTAACATAAACTGCGAGAACTTCATTGCCGGTAAACTGCCTGTGGTCATGAAAAGCATCCTCTTTGTATACAATGACAGGGTCCTGATCAAATATTACATCCTTCACCTTATCAAAGCCGCTGAGGTATGAATTTAAATAAACCGCATTAACATTTCTAGTGTCACCTGTAATAAGCCTTTCGGAATCAAGGGCGCCAAGAGCTTTTCTGAGTTCGTTACGGTTTGATTCGGAACGGATGTCAAAGGACTCCCGTATATCGTCAAGAATTCCTGCAGGAAAAAGATTCATTGAGTACTTCATCTCGCTGTTGATCTCTTCCCAATTCTTGAAAAAAACCGTTGCTTTTAAAACGCCCTCTTTTGAACTCTTCATTCTGGTCACAAGGGAAGTGATTACGCCTGCGCCTCTTTTAAGATAATCAGCTCCGAAAAGGGAATTGATAAAAGTGCTCTTTCCTGACTTAATCGTTCCAACAACCGCGACCCTGAAAATTTCTTCATTAAGATGCCGCCTCAGAAGAAGACATGTATCCATCCAGGCCGTTGGAACCGTAGAAGAAATCTGGTATTCAGATACGGTCTCCAAAAGGCTGATAAGTGTTTCGGTTATTGCCAGTATTTCTTCCTTGACTCCGTGATATGTCTTCATCTTTGCATCAATCCCAAAACGCCATATGAATTTTTATTGTTAAACGTTCAAAAAACGTAATCCAGCAGCCTGTTAACATGTATTTATTCGCTCAAAAATAAGCTTCCTTGTCAATCAAATCCTTTTGTGGTATGGTTTTTAAGCTTATTAAAGCAATCAGCGTCCGAACTTTCTTGAAACTAAAAAAAATGCCTACAAAACATTCCGAGTGCCCAATAACTAATCCGCAAAATTGCAAAGAATACTATAATCCCCAGATCTGTGCCTTTTCCAGAAAAGACAGAACATGCCTGAAAAAAAAGAAAATCAGGCAGAGGCCAAAGGAAAAATCAGAAGAAGTCATGGAATCATCAAACAACGGACAAGCATAAATGAATCATTAGAGATTCTAAATGATTCAGGCAGTCCCTGAATCCGAACTCAGCAGAGCCGGATTTATACCCATTCTCTCGATGACCTCTCTCCATCTGTGCTCGGGTGCAAATTCGAAAAGAATTTCCTGATCAACAGGTGTTGTCAGCCAGAAATTATGAATTATTTCCTGTTCAAGCTGGTTTTCCGCCCACCCGGCACAGCCGAGAAAAAACATATATTTTTCAGGGCCTTCACCCTCTGCAATAGCTTTTATAATATCAGTGGTGTTACTTACGGCAAGACCGGGAGGAAATCTGAAACAGCCCTCCCATGCAAATGGGCCGGCATGAAGGATAAAAACCCTGTCAGGCTGAACAGGACCGCCAATATAAACTGGGACCCCTCCTGATTTTTCTGTGCATTCTATTCCGAGTTCATCAAAGACATCCCTGCAAACGATATAAGGATGCGGTTTATTTATTATGAACCCCAGAGCACCTTCATTTTTATGCTCACTTATACATACAACAGAATTGGAAAAATTTTCATCCACCAGCCCTGGCATGGCAATAATAAACTGCCCCTGAAAAAAAACCTTGCTGTCTTCCACCATTTTTCCTCCTTATCAATGCCTGACAAAAAAGACAATATCCATGCAAGCTGTTGACATGGAATTATAAACCTGTAGTAATGCGTTTATTCGCCTGAAGGTAGGCGTTTCTGTTAAGAATAAACTTAGAAATATTGGATAATAAAGTCTTACCCACGATCTAAGTTTGATGTGCTCGCAAAAAATGCCCGATCCCCGTCATTCCTGCGGGGCCTGCCCCGGTGAAAACCAGGAGCCGAAATCCAGATATATCTGAAAAATAAAAATATGCCGGAATAACAAAAAAAAGGCCGACTATTACGGCCTCGCTTTTTTTGCAGCCTTGTCATAATTCAAAACTTTTGAAATATATCTTCAAAAGTTTATTAAAACCAAAGCATATAAAGATACTATAAACCGGATTACAATTACCATGCCTGTATATGAATACAACGCCCTGACCGGAAAAGGCAAGACAACAAAAGGGATCATAAATGCCGAAAGCCTCTCGGCTGCAAAATCAAGACTTAAAAGCACTGGGCTTTATCCTGTATCTGTAATAGAAGCCGAATCAGAAAAGAAAAAAACCATTGAACGAATAAAGCAGGTTTCTTTTTTTTCAAAAAGCGTGAAGACATCCGAACTTGCCATTTTTACAAGACAGCTTGCATCCCTCATTGCGTCAGGGTTCCCTCTTGTTTCGGCAATCGGCGCCCTGATAGCTCAACTGAGCAATCCTTTTTTTCAAAAAAAAATCTCCCAGATAAAGGAAGCCATTGAAGAAGGCCAGAGCTTTGCAGGATCACTTGAAGAACATTCGGACATTTTTAATCCTGTGTATATAAATATGGTAAAGGCCGGTGAAAGTTCAGGTACCCTGGATCTGGTTCTTGACCGACTTGCCAGTATAATTGAAAGCAGACACATGCTGGCAACGAAACTTAAGACAGCCATGGCATATCCTGTTCTCATGTGCATCATTGGCACGTTGATTCTATTCCTGCTCATGACATATATAGTTCCAAATATCACATCCATATTTACTGACATGAATCAAGCGCTTCCTTGGCCCACAAGACTTCTTATAACAGTCAGCAATTTCTTCAGATCTTTCTGGTGGCTGTTGATAGGCATAATTGCCTTAACCCCGACTGTTTTATACAGAATAAGGGAAAAACCCGGAGGAAGAAAAAAAATTGACGGCTTGATGCTGAAAATACCGCTCATAGGCACTCTTATCCAGAAGATAGGAGCCGCCAGATTTGCAAGAACACTTGGTTCGCTATTAGCAAATGGAGTTCCCATACTCACATCTCTTGAAATTGTTGAAACCGTTGTCAATAATGTGCTTTTTACAGAGGCGGTACAAAAGGCTTCAAAAGCTGTTGAACAGGGCAAAAGCCTTGGTGAATCGCTTGCAGACTCGGCCATCCTTCCCCACATAGCAATACAAATGATAACAGTAGGAGAGCAGAGCGGAAATCTTGAATCAATGCTTGAAAGGGCCGCCGATATTTTCGAGAATGAGGTGGAATCAACGGTCGCAACAATCACATCACTCATGGAACCTATCATGATCCTTGCCATGGGGATTGTCGTAGGGTTCATTGTGGTTGCCATTTGCCTTCCGATCTTTGAGATGAACCAGCTCATAAAATAGTTTTGTCTCTGGCATTCCAAACCGTTGCAGGTACAAAGCCCCTTGCCCGGCCTCATAAAATGTTTTTACATTGTTTTTTTCACCGCATGCTGATATAGAGTCCGGACTTATGCAGATTTTTGAACAAAATCGGCATAAAATTCTGATTAGGGGGAAACTAACTTTCAATGAACAAAAGAGATGACGTAATGAACAACGAATTTATGGATGAAAACGAAGACCAAACCATGGAAGACTTCATGCGCATGTATGAAGAAAGCTTCAGCCGCCTTGGCGAGGGCGAAGTTGTTATAGGCAGGGTTATTGCCGTTGACAGGGACTATGTTCTCGTCGATGTCGGATACAAGTCCGAAGGTCAGATTGCCATCCATGAATTCTATGATGAGACCGGCAAGACCAACGTTCAGATCGGTGACGAAGTTGAAGTCATGATCGAAGTTTGGGACGAGGAAGAGGAAAGAGTAATCCTCTCCAAAGAAAAAGCCGCCAAGATCAAAGTTTGGGAAGAAATCAAAAAGATTTACGATGAAGACGGTATTGTCGAAGGTATCATTACAAGCCGCGTAAAAGGCGGGTTCTCTGTTGATATAGGAGTAGCTGCGTTCCTTCCTGGTTCACAGGCTGACCTTCGTCCAATAAGAAACCTTGACGAACTTGTTGGCAAATCCTTCACTTTCAAGGTTCTCAAATACAACAGAAAACGCAGCAACATCGTTCTTTCCAGACGCGTTATCCTCGAGCAGGCTCGTGAAAATGCACGCAGCGAGACCCTCAAGTCAATCGAAGAAGGCCGCGTAATGCAGGGTATCGTCAAGAACATCACCGAATACGGCGTATTCGTTGACCTTGGCGGAGTTGACGGTCTTCTCCACATCACAGATATTTCATGGGGCAGAGTCAAGCATCCATCAGAAATGTTCTCTGTTGGCGACACAATCAATGTCAAGATACTCTCCTACGATCTTGAGAAGGAGCGCGTATCCCTTGGCATGAAGCAGCTTGCTCCGGATCCGTGGTCAATTGCCAGCGAAAAATACTCCATCGGCAAAAAGGTTAATGGTAAAGTTGTCAGCCTCACAGATTACGGCGCATTTGTTGAACTTGAAGAAGGCGTTGAAGGCCTTATCCATGTTTCAGAAATGTCATGGACACGTAAGGTTCGTCATCCGTCCAAGATCGTTTCTGTAGGAGAACAGGTTGAAGCAATCGTTCTCGACATCAAGCCAGAAAACCGCCGTATATCCCTCGGCATGAAACAGGCAATGCCTAATCCTTGGGATGTTATCAGTGAAAAATACCCAATCGGTACAATCATTGAAGGCAAGATCAAGAACATCACAGATTTCGGTCTGTTCATCGGCATAGATGATGATATTGACGGTCTTGTTCATATTTCAGACATATCCTGGACAAAGCGTATCAAACATCCTTCGGAAGTATACAAGAAGGGCGATACTGTTCAGGCAATCGTTCTTGACATAGACAAAGGCAGCGAACGTTTCTCACTTGGTGTTAAACAGCTTACCCTTGATCCTTGGAAGAGCGTTGCGGAAAGATACAAGCCAGGTACTGAAGTAACCGGTACTGTTACAAACGTGACTGACTTCGGTGTGTTTGTAGAAATCGAAGAAGGTATCGAAGGTCTTGTTCACGTATCTGAAATCAGCCGTGAAAAGATCAAGAATCCCGAAGAAAAATACAAGGCTGGCGATTCCATCACTGCAAAGGTTATGAATATCAACAGTGATGAAAGAAGAATCGGCCTTTCAATAAAACGCCTTGAGCAGGAAGAAGATCCGGATGCGCTTGCTGATTACAACGCAGGTGCAAAAGAATCGACTTCAGCTTTTGGAGAAGCTTTCAGCGAAGCTCACAAGGCAAAAGAAGGTCAGAAATAATTCCTTTTAAGGAATAATCAAAGCCTACTTACAGACTGAAGTATTCATAGGGAGCGGCGGGATATTTATCCCCTGCTCCCTAATATATTTATCGGCATGTTTTTTAACCCAAAAATAAAGTGACCGACCATGTTCTCCCGCAGACACCCTTTTCTTTATTTTATTCTTATTTTTTCTGCAATCTGGGGCGTTGTAATTGTCATTGCAGCCCTTGTTTCAAATTTTGGGCAAAGCTCAAAAAGCATTATGGACACCAAGCCAGGCATAGGAATAGTTGAGGTTGTCGGGCCAATTTATGATGCAAAAAAAATCAATGAAGACATAAAAAAATTCAGCGAAGACCCTGAAATTAAGGCTATCGTGGTCAGAATTGATTCACCTGGAGGTGCGGTTGGCCCGTCCCAGGAAATTTACAGGGAAATAGAAAAAGCAAAAAAGACAAAAAAAATAATCGCCTCAATGGGATCAGTTGCAGCATCAGGTGGATATTACGCAGCCTGCATAACAGACGGAATAATGGCCAATAATGGAACCATAACAGGCAGCATCGGCGTAATAATGGGCTTTACCAATTTCAAAAAAATCATGGACAAGATAGGTCTCATTCCTGTTGTTGTAAAAAGTGGTGATATGAAAGATGTTGGATCACCTGCAAGAGACATGACGGATGTAGAAAAGCAGTTTCTCCAGGATTTTGTGTCAAAAATACACCACCAGTTCGTCTCTGATGTTGCAAAGGGAAGAAATCTCGAAGAAGAATATGTTAAAAAGCTTGCAGACGGAAGAATATATACTGGTCAGGAAGCGGTGGAGCTTAAACTCGTTGATAAGCTCGGCAATTTTGACGATGCAGTCGCATGGGCAGGAGAAATGGCTGGGATAAAAGGACCGGTTACGCCAGTTTATCCACCTGAAGATGAACTTACTTTCATAAAAAAAATATTGGAATCATCTGCAAAAATTGCAAAAATCCATTTTTTTGATCCTGACATCAAAGCTGAGTACCTTCTTCAGGGACAATAACTCAAAAACTTTCAGCTTATATGAAACTGACACTAAACGACAGCAGACATATTCTTTTTGCGGCAACCGGCTGCTATTCTGGTTATTCACCAGTCATGCCAGGGACAGCAGGATCTATTGCTGCAATCCCCATATGCTTGATATTCATGCTCATGCCTGCATGGATGAACACATTATCAGTTGCTGCTCTGATTCTTTTTTCTATCTGGATATGCGATCAAGCCGAAAAAATTCTCGGTGAAAAAGATCCCGGCTGCATAGTTCTGGACGAGATTGCAGGCATGGTAGTGACTCTTTCTGGCGTTGCTCCTGGTTTTACAAATATTATGGCTGGTTTCGTTCTTTTCAGATTCTTTGATATCTTAAAACCGTGGCCTATTAAAAATCTTGAGACAATATTCAAAGGCGGTGCGGGCATTGTTGCAGACGACATTGGAGCTGGGATATATGCTTCAATCATGCTTAATGTTTTGCTGATCAACGGAATTATTTGACTCAAGGATAAATTAATCATGACTGATAAACCAAGACTTTTCATAGCTCTCGATATCCCAGATACAGCTGTGGAAAAAGTCATGGATATCCAGAAGATGATGAAAAAAGCGAATATCCCAGCAAGATGGGTTTCAACAAAAAATATTCATCTGACACTTAAATTCATTGGTGAAACTGATTCAAAGAATCTTCCGTGCATAAAAGAAATACTTGAATACTCTGTAAATGATTTCGAGCCATTTAAACTTAGTATTTCAAACGCAGGAGCCTTTCCTGGCATGATAAATCCGTCAGTAATCTGGGCTGGGCTTACAGGCGAAACAGAACTTGTCATGAAGCTATCCAGAATTATTGACAGAAACCTTTTCGAAAAGCTTGATATCAAACGTGAGACAAAGTCATCTAAACCTCATATTACAATAGCCAGGATTAAAACCAGAATAAATCCATCGAAACTGGCAGGTGTAATTGAAGAAATTGGGAGTAATACGCCCTTCCCTTTTATTGCGGAATCAGTAAGTCTTTTTCAGAGTACTCTTACACGGGACGGTGCTAAATATACAGCATTGAAAACATTGAAGCTAAATACAAAAAATCATTAAATTTCTTATAAATACAGGAGAGCCATATTTTATGACTACTGAAAAAGAAAAAGCCCTTCAATCAGCCATGAGTCAGATTGAGCGCCAGTTCGGCAAGGGAAGCATCATGGTTCTTGGAAGTAACGCAATCCAGCAGATTCCTGTTATCCCTACAGGATCAATATCCCTCGATGTTGCACTTGGAATTGGCGGAATACCGCGTGGCAGAATAACTGAAATCTATGGCCCTGAAGCGTCAGGAAAAACAACCATAGCTCTTCATACAGTGGCTGAAGCCCAGAAAATGGGTGGGATAGCCGCATTCATCGACGCTGAACACGCCCTCGACATTTCATACGCCAAAAAACTTGGCGTAAATTGCGAAGAACTTCTTGTGTCTCAGCCTGACCACGGTGAGCAGGCCTTAGAAATTGCGGATATGCTGGTTAGAAGCGGAGCTGTTGATATTCTTGTAATAGACTCAGTAGCAGCTCTTGTCCCAAAAGCTGAAATTGAAGGTGAAATGGGCGATTCCCATATGGGTCTTCAGGCAAGACTCATGAGCCAGGCACTAAGAAAGCTTACGGCAACCATAAGCAAGACAATGACTTCCGTAATCTTCATAAACCAGATAAGAATGAAAATCGGCGTCATGTTCGGGAACCCTGAAACAACAACAGGTGGCAATGCATTGAAGTTTTATGCATCTGTCCGCCTTGACGTAAGAAAAAGCACGCCTATAAAAGATGCCCAGGATATCATGGGCAACAGAACCAAGGTCAAGATTGTAAAAAACAAGCTCGCCCCGCCATTCAAAGAAGTCGAATTTGACATGATGTACGGTGAGGGTATTTCAAAAACTGGGGATCTCCTTGATCTTGGAGTCACGCTGAACGTAGTCGAAAAAAGCGGCGCATGGTACTCATATCAGAGTGAACGAATTGGCCAGGGAAGAGAAAACGCCAAGAAATTTCTTTTGGACAATCCTGATACTTATTCAAGAATTGAAGCAAAAGTAAAAGAAGCGCTTGGATTTGGAGATAAACAGGCTATAACTGAAGTGCCAAAAGATGAGGATAGCAAATAAATTCGATATAAGAACATTTCTATTTGTTTTTGTTCAATTTTTTTTATAAAAACCCGGATCAGAAAATAATGATCCGGGTTTGTTTTTAAAATCCTGAATTAAAAATATTACATAGTCTTACGGAGAAACCAAATGGCAATGACAGGTAATGATACCCGCCAGCTTTTTATAGATTATTTTGCAAAAAATGCCCATCAGCACGTCAGAAGTTCTTCACTGGTTCCGTCCGACGACCCTACCCTGCTTTTCACAAACGCGGGCATGGTTCAGTTCAAACGTCTTTTCATGGGCGAAGACAAAAGAAAATACACCACTGCCGTAACTTCCCAGAAATGCGTGCGAGCAGGCGGAAAGCACAATGACCTTGAAAATGTGGGTTATACTGCAAGACACCATACCTTCTTCGAGATGCTCGGCAACTTCTCTTTTGGAGACTATTTTAAGGAAAAAGCCATAGAACTTGGCTGGGATCTTCTCACAAACGGCTATAAACTTCCGACAGACAAGCTATGGGTTTCCATATTCCTTGATGACGATGAAGCCTATGACATCTGGAGAAACAAAATTGGCATTCCGGACAACCGAATCGTCAGACTCGGTGAAAAAGACAATTTCTGGGCAATGGGAGATACAGGACCATGCGGCCCGTGTTCAGAAATTCACATTGACCGCGGAGACAAATACAGCTGCGATAATCCTGATTGCGGAGTTGACTGTGATTGCGACAGATTCCTTGAAATATGGAATCTCGTTTTCATGCAGTTCTACAGGGACGAAAACGGTACAATGACAAGGCTGCCAAAGCCAAGTATAGACACAGGCATGGGGCTTGAACGTCTTTCATCTGTTCTCCAGGATGTTGCAACAAATTATGATACGGACCTATTCACTCCGATAATGCATAGGGTCGCTGACCTTTCAGGAAAATCCATAGGAGCCTCTTTCAATACTGATGTGGCTATGAAGGTTATCGCAGATCACAGCAGGGCGGCGGCATTTCTCATTGGAGACGGGATTCTACCATCCAACGAAGGCAGAGGTTACGTATTAAGGCGCATAATGAGAAGAGCCATAAGATACGGAAGAAACCTCGGCCTTGTAAAACCTTTTCTCCATGAAACTGCAAGAGTCGTTTTCGACATAATGGAAGGAACCTATCCCGAGCTTAAAGCTGCGGACGCATTTATAACAAATGTAATCCAGAACGAAGAAATGCGCTTTTCAGAAACCCTGGACAAAGGCCTCGGACTTTTAAACGAAACACTTTCAGAGATGAAAGAAAAAGGACAGACAGAAGTTCCTGGCCAAGTGATGTTCAAACTATATGATACATACGGATTCCCGGTCGATATTGTCAGGGACGTTGTCAAGGATTCAGGACTGGACCTTGACATGGATGGTTTCAATTCAGCAATGCACAAGCAAAAGGAACAATCCAGATCAAAAGTACATTTTGCCGGAACAGGAGCTGCATTCAGAGAGCTTGGAGCATCAGGGGTTACAACTGAGTTTACTGGTTATTCCAAAATTGAAGATAATGGCAAAATTCTTGTTCTTGCGGTAAACGGAGAAGCGGTTGAATCTGCTTCTGCCGGCACTAAAATTGAAATCGTTACTGACAAAACTCCTTTTTATGCTGAATCTGGCGGACAGGCTGGTGACTGTGGAACTATAAAGGGTGAAGGCGGTCTTGAGATTCAGATTACTGACACAATCAAGGACCCGACAGGATTCGTAATTCATAAGGGTGAAGTAAAAACTGGAACTGCCACAAGCGGCATAGAAGTATCGCTTATGGTTGATCAAGAAAAAAGAAGACTAACAGCACTTAACCATACAGCCACACATATTCTTCACTCGGCTCTGCACCATCTGGTTGGTGACCATGTTAAACAGGCTGGCTCCCTTGTTTCATCTGAAAGACTCAGATTCGACTTCACGCATTTTGCCCAGGTTGACAGAGATACCATCGAAGCCATTGAAAAATTTGTGAATGAAAGAATCTGCGATAATACTCCTGTGGAAATCGAGGAAATGGACGCTGAAGCTGCTTTCAAATCCGGGGCAACAGCACTTTTCGAAGAAAAATACGGAGACAGGGTCAGGGTTGTATCCATGAGCGATTTCAGCAAGGAATTCTGTGGAGGAACCCATACCTCAAGAACCGGAAACATTGGTTTTTTCAAAATTCTTACTGAGACCAGCGTCGCAGCCGGAATCAGAAGAATTGAGGCCGTAACTTCTTCAGGAGCACTCAAGGCAGTTCAGGAGACAAATAGAAAACTGTTTGAAGCAGCATCTATTTTCAGGGATTCTCCGGACAACCTTATTTCCAGAATTGAAAAAACCCTGGCAGATCAAAAAGCCACAGAAAAAGAGCTTCAGCTGCTAAAATCCAAAATAGCGGCTGCGTCCCTTGACAGCATCGAAGATGACATAAAAGTAATTGCAGGAATAAAAACCGTAATCCGCAGGGTTGATGTGGAAGACCAGGCTTCAATGAGAGATCTTGCTGACAAATACAAAGACAAGCTTGGCTCTGGAGTAATAGTTCTTGCATCAGAATCTGACGGGAAGGTCATGCTGATAGCTATGGTTACAAAGAATCTTACTGCTAAATTCAAGGCTGGCGACATAGTTAAACAGATAGCTCCTGTTGTAGGCGGAGGCGGAGGCGGAAGGCCGGACATGGCCCAGGCCGGAGGCTCAAAACCAGAAATGATAGCAGATGCACTTAAAAAGGCTGCTGAAATAATAGCCGGTTAAATAATTAAAGGGGACTTTGCATAAAAGTCCCCAATCTCCAATTTTTTTTTTGGTTAAACCGTTTCCATTTTTCCCGTCAAAACACTTTTCAAATTCATCCCAAAAGACACTGGGAAATTAATTTATTATACTATATAAATATCTGTGTATTTTCACAGATTGACACACAGCCGGCAGCAAAATCCAGGAGCGCAGATGCCCTCGCGTATACAAAACCAACCTTTACATAAAGACTTTTCCGGGATTGAAAAAGAATTTGAAGTGTGCCTGAGCAATGGTTTTCCAATGCTTTTTTTCCCGGATAATATTGAAAAGCAATTTCTTTGCGATACCCAGGAATCAAGAAAAAGAAGCTTTCTTGTAACAGGGCTAATTGCGGTTTTTCTTTATAATCTTTTTCTTCTTACAGACATCCAGATGGTCCCGGATATCTGGAAATTAGCCTGGACAATAAGAATTTGCATTATCACTCCATCAATGCTTCTTTTGCTGATGGCAATAAAAAAAAACTGGTTGAACAGCAAGCTTGAGTATATTGTAGACCTCCTGGTCATGATAACGACTGTCAGTATCATAATCATCTACGACCTTAGTGATCATCATAACGCATCATACTATCATACAGGGATAATTCTATCGGTTATGTTCGGCAACATCGTCGTAAGGCTCAGATTCTGGCATGCCTTTATTATCTCTTGGACGACCTTCATACTTTATATTGTAATCGTAAACAGGATACATAATTTCGAGCCTGCCAACATAATGAACAGCATTATTGTCTGCTTCACAGCCACAGCAATTAGCCAAGTAGCGAATTACCAAATGGAGCTTGATGAGAGATACAATTACCTAAGAAGCAAGATAAAAGAGATAACCAATCTGAGACTATCGATTTCCAGAGATGAACTTGAAAGAATATCGACCATAGATGAGCTGACAGGAATTGCAAACCGAAGGCTCTTTGATTCTGCCTTTGACAAGGAATGGCGGGTTGCGCTCAGGTATCAGGCGCCTATATCACTGATATTCATGGACATAGATGAGTTCAAAGCATTTAATGATTTCTATGGGCATCAGGCAGGTGATGAGTGTCTCAAAAAGGTCGCGAGACTCATAAAAACTAATGTCCACAGGCCCCATGACCTCTGTGCAAGGTATGGAGGGGAAGAATTCGTTATTCTTCTATCTGACACATGTCTTGACAGCGCAATGGTTATTGCAGAAAAGATGAGACATAGTCTGGACTCGGCCAAAATACCTCATCAAAACTCAAAAGTTGCAGATCATGTAACCGCCTGTTTTGGTGTCGCATGCCTGATCCCATCAATAGAAGGCTTCCATTCAGAACTCCTCGAAAATGCTGACAAGGCGCTTTATATGGCAAAGGAATCAGGCAAAAACACAGTAATACCTTATACCTCTAAAATTGGCTGTAAATAATTCTGACTTCAAAAAACAGGCTATGTTTCTGGACTTTTTGACAGTCCATCTGAGGTCACCATGGATGTTAGTTTCTGCATAGATGCCCTGGAAGAGGCAATCATGAAATTCGGAACTCCGGAAATTTTCAACACGGATCAGGGCGCACAATTCACATCCAATGAATTCACAGGAGTTCTTGAAAAAAACGGTATAAAAATCAGCATGGACGGACGCGGGCGCTGGGTTGACAATGTATTCATAGAAAGGCTGTGGAGAAGTTTGAAATATGAGGAGGTTTATCTGAAGGCCTATGGAAGCATGTCAGAAGCGA
>NZ_AUEY01000058.1 GCF_000426225.1 Desulforegula conservatrix Mb1Pa | reverse complement strand
CCCTTCTGCGGCCTCCGTGCTCTTTCTTTGCTGGGATTTTATTGATAAACTGTCTTCTTAAACGACATACCCATCCGACAGAAACGCCTAAAATCATTGCTGTCTGAGAAAGTGATAATCCAAATTCCAACGGTAATATTACAGCCTGAGCTCTTCTTAATTCATTGACTGTCTTTGCCTTTGATAAAATCTCTTTTGCCTGATCAAGTATCTCTATTCCACTTGCTTTTCTTGCCATTGCCGCCTCCATGTCTTTTGCGGCTATTATTGCATACTTGATTTAGAAATGGAATTAGTCTTTTATCATCAATCATAAATCCAAATTCTAAAATCAAAAATTCTGGGTCGGATTACGTACAAAATAGGCAAACGGAGGCATTCCTATTTCAGCTTTTCTTCCAGGATCTGATTCACAACAGCCGGGTTTGCCTTGCCCTTCATGAGTTTCATTATTTTTCCGACAAAGAAACTTATGAGTTTTGTTTTTCCAGCCTTGTAAGCCTCAACTTCGGCAGGATTTTCCTTTAGAACCGTATCAACCGCTTCTTCTATGGCCCCAGTATCAGAAACCTGAACAAGTCCTTTGTCCTTTATTATGGTTTCAGGATCTCCGCCGTTTTCACAGATTTCATCAAACACGGATTTAGCAATTTTTGCGTTAATAGTTCCGGCATCGAGCAGTTTAATAATTTTTGCAAGATTCTCTGCGCTTACAGGTGATTCAGTTATTTCGATATTTTTGTCATTCAGAACCCTCATGAGAGTTCCCATGATCCAGTTGCTGGCGAGCTTGGCGTTTCCTGAAATCTTTGCGCAAATTTCGAAATATTCGGCTGTCTCTCTCGCTGATGTAAGTACATCCGCATCATATGCAGGAAGGCCAAATTCTTCGATGAATCTTGCTTTTTTCTGGTCAGGAAGTTCAGGAAGATCTGCCTTGACTTCATTTATAAAAGCAGCGCTGAAAACAAGCGGCGGAAGATCAGGATCTGGAAAATACCTGTAATCGTGGGCATCTTCTTTCCCGCGCATGGAAAAGGTTTTGTTTTTAGCGGAATCCCAAAGTCTTGTTTCCTGGACTATTTTTCCTCCGTCAAGAATTACAGCCTGCTGCCTGTTTATCTCGTACTGGATTGCCTTTTCCACAAACTTGAAAGAGTTTATGTTTTTAAGCTCTGTCCTTGTGCCGAACTCCTTCTGGCCTTTGGGTCTGACGGAAACATTTGCGTCGCATCTGAAACTGCCTTCTTCCATGTTTCCGTCGCAAATATCAAGATATCTGAGTATCGCTCTGATTGTTTTAAGATATGCGCCAGCTTCTTCAGGGGTTCTGATGTCAGGCTCGCTTACAATCTCAATTAGCGGAGTTCCGGCTCTGTTAAGATCAACCCTGCTTATTGGCTGAATCGCATCATGGCTTGATTTCCCGGCATCTTCCTCCATGTGGATTCTCGTAATGCCGATACGTTTTTTTGTGCCGTCTTCGAGAACTATATCCGCATGACCATGCTCTGCAACAGGAAGCTCATACTGGGAAATCTGGTAACCTTTGGGAAGGTCAGGGTAGAAATAGTTTTTTCTGGCGAATCTGCTTTTGTTATTTATTGTGCAACCTGTTGCAAGGGCCATGCGCACGGCATATTCGGCAGCTGTTTTATTAAGAACAGGCAGAACTCCAGGCATTCCAAGGCATACAGGACAAGTGTTGCTGTTTGGCGGCGCACCGAATTCAGTGGAGCATCCGCAAAAAATCTTGGTCTTAGTTTTAAGCTGGGCGTGAACCTCAAGGCCTATTACGGGTTCAAATTCCATTGTAACCTCATTGAAACATTTATGATTGTTGGATTCGGGGATGTTATTCCCGGATCAATGTATTTATTCGCAAAAAAATGAAAATGCTATGGTATTAGTAGCCGCTAATGCCTCATGCGGGTCGCCTTTTTGTAAAAAAGCTCCACAAAAAAAATCTATAAAAACCATTAAAGACACAAACTTTCTCCCATTCCTTTCTTTTAGTCAAGGGATTTTACCTCATGAAATAAGGCATTATTATAATGTAGTCAGAGCTTCCAGAACAAATATCAGGTGATGGAAATGATGTTTTTCTTTGACAAGAAACAGACCTGAATAATATAAATAAAGGTTTTTAATTCATACAGGAGTCTCTAAGTGGGGTTTTTTCTGACAGTTATTGGAATGGTAATGATAATCGAAGGTCTTCCTTACTTCGGTTTTCCAGATAAAATGAAAAAATTTGTGACTGCAATGCTGATTTTGCCAGACAAGCAGCTGCGGATTTTCGGGTTTTTTCTCATGTTTATAGGACTTGCCCTGGTTTATGTCGGCAAGTGCGTTCTTTCCTAGGCTTTTTATGTATTCACTTTCTGATTATTTTTACGATCTTCCTGATGACAGGATAGCGCACAAGCCGGCAGGGAAACGTATTCATTCAAGGCTGATACACCTTGAAAGGGATAAAAAGACTTTTTCACACCACGGCTTTACTGATCTGGAGGGAAAACTTAAATCCGGTGATGTGCTTGTTCTAAATGATACCAAAGTAATTCCAGGACGTATTTTGGGAAAGAAGGAATCAGGCGGAAAGGTCGAGGTTCTTATCCTTGACTATGCATCAGGCATGAAGAGTTTCACTGAAACTGGCGTGTTTGAATGCCAGTGTCTTGTAAAAGCTTCAAAAGGAGCAAAGCCAGGGCTCAAAATTATTTTTGACCATGATTTTTTCGGAATAGTTGTAGATGGGTCTGAAGGCATTTTCAGGGTAAGATTCGACAGCGGACTTCCCATTGACGAAGCACTCGAAAAAAACGGTCAGCTTCCCCTTCCTCCTTATATCAAAAGGGATGAAGCTCCTGATTCCGAAGATCATGATTCCTATCAGACCGTGTACGCAAAAAATAAAGGAGCTGTGGCTGCTCCTACTGCAGGACTTCATTTCACCCCTGAATTGATGTCAAGGCTCGAGCTAAAAGGAGTCAGAATAGCAAAAATAACCCTGCACGTCGGATACGGAACATTTGTGCCTGTTAGATGTGATGACATCAGGGATCACAGAATGCACTCCGAATGGTTTGATATAAGCGCAGAGACAGCTGAAATAATAAATACCGCAAAAGCCTCCGGCTCAAGAATAGTCGCTGTTGGCACTACATCTGTCAGAACTCTCGAGTTTGCAGCTTCAGAAAATGGGATTCTTAAGCCTTCGTCCGGATACTGCGACATTTTTATTTATCCTGGATACAGATTCAGGGTTGTTGATGCCATTTTGACAAATTTTCATCTACCTGAATCAACTCTTTTGATGCTTGTTTCTGCTTTTGCAGATCGTGATTTCATACTTGAAGCATACCAGGAAGCTATAAGAGAGAATTACAGATTTTTCAGCTATGGCGATGCCATGCTTATAACCTGATTTTGAGGTGTTTATTGTTTTCATTTGAAGTTTTATCAGCATCATCAGACACAAGAGCAAGATGCGGAATAATTAAGACAGAAAGGGGAGATATTGAGACCCCTATTTTCATGCCTGTGGGAACAGCCGGATCAGTCAAGGCTGTTTCTGTTGAAGAGCTTAAGGATTGCGGCGCTGCCATTATCTTGGGCAATACTTACCACCTGTATTTAAGGCCTGGAATGGATGTCGTGAATGTTTTCGGCGGCCTGCATGATTTTATGAAATGGGACAGGCCAATACTCACGGACAGCGGCGGATTTCAGTTTTTTTCCCTTGCCAAGCTCGCAAAATTCACCGAAGAAGGCGTTGCTTTTCAGTCCCACATAGATGGTTCCCGCCATTTTTTTTCTCCTGAAAAATCGGTGGAAATTCAGCTATCCCTCGATTCCGATATAATCATGTGTCTCGATGAATGTCTGCCTTATCCAGCTGATCATAAGGCCGCAAAAAAAGGTCTTGAGCTGACCACGAGATGGGCTTCAAGGTGCAGGACATTCTGGTCTGAAAACAGGAAAAGGGATAATGCACTGTTTGGCATTGTTCAGGGTGGAATGTTTCCTGATCTTAGAAAAGAGTCGGCAATGCAGCTCGGGGAGCTTGATTTTCCAGGTTATGCAATCGGCGGATTAAGCGTCGGAGAACCAAAAAACACGATGCTTGAGATGGCTGATCACACCATTCCGCTTCTTCCATACGACAAGCCAAAATATATAATGGGAGTAGGCACTCCGGAGGACCTTGTCGATCTTGTGGGCCTCGGCGCTGACATGTTCGATTGCGTGATGCCAACCAGAAATGCTAGGAATGGCAAGCTCTTCACTTCTTTTGGAGCAGTTAATATCTCTAATGCCTGTCATACTCTGGATAATTCACCTGTCGATGAAAACTGCGGATGCTACACATGCAGAAACTATTCGAGGTCTTATCTGAGGCATCTTTATAAATCACGGGAGCTTATGGCCTACAGGCTCAACACCATTCACAACCTTCATTATTATCTTAATCTAATGAAGGAAATAAGGTCGGCAATCCGTGAAGACAGGTATGATGCCTTTAGAAAAGAATTCTATGCTAAGAGAAGTTGAGTCTTATAGTTGATGTTTTTGCCTTGTATGGACAAAGGCCGGTTCGTGGGTCTGATTAGAGCGTCCTTTGCTCGTAATCAGACATCAGGATTTTAGAATTTGGATTTATGAATGATGGAAATAGGTCAATATTTCAAAAATCACCAATCAGAAATCAAAAATGCCTCCGGCGGGTCGCTTTTTTGTAAAAAAGCTCCGCAAAAAACTTTATTGGTTTTTTAGTTTGGATTTTTGATTGTAGTTGACAGGATTTTAAAATCAAAAATCTACGATCTGAAATTAATTGGTCGTAGGGTGTTCAAGCCGCAGGGCTTGCGCACCAAGGCTTTGATAGCGCAAAATTTATTTTTAAAGCTTATATTTGCTTTAAGGCAAAAATATACAAAATACTGAACTGTTAGATAATATCTTAAATAATATACAGGAGCCTTTTATGACAATTTCAAAGAAGATAGAGGATTTTATAGGTCGTGCCTCATGGATAAGAAAGATGTTCGAGGAAGGCGCAAGACTGAAAGGAATTTACGGAGCTGAAAATGTATTTGATTTCAGCCTTGGAAATCCAAACCTTGAGCCGCCGGAATCTTTCCACGCTGCCCTGATTGAGTCCATCAACTCGGCAGGAAAAGGTGCTCATGCCTATATGCCGAATACCGGAATTCCTTCGGCAAGGGCTTCTGTCGCTGAATTTGTCTCTAAAGAACAGGAAACAGCCCTGACTGGGGATGATATTATCATGACCTGCGGAGCCGCAGGCGCCCTCAATGTTATTTTCAAGACCATTCTTGATGCAGGCGATGAGGTTATTGTTCCTGC
Source organism: Desulforegula conservatrix Mb1Pa (assembly GCF_000426225.1). NCBI lineage: Bacteria > Pseudomonadati > Thermodesulfobacteriota > Desulfobacteria > Desulfobacterales > Desulforegulaceae > Desulforegula > Desulforegula conservatrix. Next base: position 19,640 of record NZ_AUEY01000058.1, on the reverse strand, counting down.
TCCGTATTTCGTGGAATACAATTTTTATGCTGATAATCATGGCGGGTCAATAAAGACAGTAAAAACAAATTCTGACTTTACTCTTGATCTTGCGGCCATTGAAAGCGCTATTTCTGAAAAGACAAAGGCTGTTCTCATAAACTCTCCTAACAATCCAACTGGTCAGATTTACAGCAGGGACAGCCTTGAAAAGCTTGGGAAGATCTTAAAGGAGAAAAGCGAATCTCTGGGACGGGTAATTTATCTTCTTACGGACGAACCTTACCGCAAAATTGTTTATGATGGAGCATCTGTTCCGGCGGTTTTTCCTTGCTATGCAAATACCATCCTCGCCACCTCATATTCCAAGGATATTTCAATTCCAGGCGAGAGAATCGGCTTTATTGCCGTGAATCCAGCAGCTGAATATAAAACCCAGCTAATTGGCGGTATGGCTCTGGCAAACAGAATTCTTGGATTTGTCAATGCTCCTGCTCTTATGCAGAGGGCCGTTGCGGCGATTCAGGGCGCTGTTGTCGATATCAGCGCATACGCAAAGAAGCGTAAGCTCCTTTGTGACGGACTAAAGGAAGCTGGCTATGAATTTGTAACTCCTCCTGGAGCATTCTATCTTTTTGCAAAATCTCCGATTGCTGACGACGTGAAATTCGTCCAGGCGCTTCAGGAAGAACAGATTCTTGTAGTTCCTGGTTCGGGCTTTATGGGGCCAGGGCATTTCAGGATAGCATTCTGCGTGGATGACAAAACAATCATAAATGCGATGCCTGGATTCAAAAGGGTAAGGGAAAAGTTTTAATTTAATTTCGCATTCAGGCATATCTGTGCGATCTGGATCTGAGGCCGGTGTATTCAAGGAATTCAATGTTTCTCAGCTCTATCAGGTTGACAGTTTATGCTTGAATGCGAAGTTTGGTATTGTTCTGAGTGCTTTATCGACCTTGATTACATTTACTTTTACTTGACGTTATATTCAAATCGCGTGATGAATTTAGCATGGCATAAGCTTTTCCGCCGAAAAACATCTTCGCCTGATAACTATGGCTAAAAAAGCGTTCAAAGTTTTGTTTTTTTATTATCATGAATCATGCTTGGGGCAGAGCTTGAAGATTCTTTACGCTTATGTCTAATTTGATTAGACAGTTTGATTTTGGGGCGGAACAAGTCAGTGCATGTACCGGAGTTTTTTAATATGCGTGTTGAAGAAAAAATAAAACAGCTTAAGGAGCGAGAGCAGAAGGTCCTCGAAATGGGGGGCGCAGATGCCGTTGAAAAGCTCAGAAAAAAAGGGAAGCTGACAGCAAGAGAGCGCCTTGATCTGTTTTTTGATCCTGGTACTTTTCAGGAACTCGATATGTTTGTGGGCCACAGATGCCATAATTTCAGCATGGATAAGGTTGAAATTCCATCTGATGGCGTCATTACCGGCTTCGGCCTTGTGGATGGAAGAACAGTGTTTGCCTATGCCCAGGATTTCACAAGCCATGCAGGTACACTCGGCGAGATGCACGCAAAGAAAATATGCAAGGTCATGGATCTTGCGATGAAGGCTGGCGCGCCATTTGTCGCTATGAATGATTCGGGCGGAGCAAGAATCCAGGAAGGCGTTATAGCACTCGGAGGTTTTGGGGAAATATTCTTCAGAAATGCGGCAGCATCAGGTGTTATTCCGCAGATTGCGGCAATAATGGGGCCGACAGCAGGAGGCGCCGTATATTCTCCGGCCATGATGGATTTTGTCTTCATGGTTAAAAATTCCGGCTATATGTTTATAACTGGCCCTGATGTTATCAAGGCAGTGACAGGCGAGGAAATATCGTTTGAAGAGCTTGGCGGAGCAATAACGCACAGCGAGAAAAGCGGTGTTGCCCATTTTGCCTGCGAGGACGACAGGGACACGATTCAGAATGTGAAACGCCTGCTGTCTTTTCTTCCTTCAAACAATATGGAAGATCCTCCGTATGAAGATACGGGCGATGATCCACTTAGGTCATGCCCTGAGCTTGACACGATAATTCCTGACAGCTCTTCCATGCCCTATGACATGAAGCAGGTAATAGCCTCTATTGTTGACAACGGCTATTTTTTCGAGCCCCAGGAGTTTTTTGCTACAAATATAATAATTTGCTTTGCACGAATCGGGGGCAGGGTTGTCGGCATAATTGCCAATCAGCCCATGAGTCTTTCAGGATGCCTTGATATAGATGCTTCTGACAAGGCGGCCCGTTTCATAAGATTCTGCGATGCTTTCAATATTTCCATTCTGACAATAGCCGATGTTCCTGGATTTCTTCCTGGTTCACAGCAGGAATGGGCAGGGATAATAAGGCACGGCGCAAAGCTTTTATGGAGTTATTCAGAAGCCACTGTTCCAAAGCTTCTGCTGATAACGAGAAAGGCTTATGGCGGAGCTTACATAGCAATGTCTTCAAAGCATCTTGGCGCAGACATGGTTTTTGCCTGGCCGAGCGCGGAAATTGCTGTAATGGGCGCGGAGGGCGCGGCAAACATAATCCACAGACGTGAAATAAAGGATGCCGCAGTTCCACATGAAAAGAGAAAAGAGAAGATCGAAGAATATGAAGAACTTTTCTCGAATCCTTACTGCGCAGCTTCCATAGGTTTTGTGGATGCTGTCATAGTTCCTTCTGAAACAAGGGCAAGGATCGCTTCGGCACTCATAGTCATGAGCACAAAGAGGGAAGCAAGACCGGCAAAGAAACATGGAAATATTCCTTTGTAACAATTACAGGGATTTGTTCTCTATAAATTGTCGGGTTCAATAACCATAAAGAGGTATCAGTGTTATGGAAAACAGTAATGTCCCAAAAAAGAAAATGGCTGCAATAATGGCTGCTGTAGCTGCCTATATCCAGACCGAGGAAGAACCAAAGGGCTATGCCAAGATTATAAAGCCCAGTGTCTGGACAACCTCAGCCCGGGAACACGAGATGAGGAAAAGAGTACTAATGCAGCTTAGGACATTTACTGGCACAATGTATTACTGATATACCCCTTCCCATATATGCCCTGCTTGTTACTCAATACTGCATTTAAAAAAACAGGGCCGCGCAAAAATTATTTAATCAAGGTTTATTCATGAGCTCTCATTCCAGGCTTAATACCACAGATTTGAACTATTCTCAGGCAAGACTGGCTGCTGAAAATCCCCTTAAAATAATGGACCTCAGTCTAAGAGACGGTCACCAATCCCTATTTTCAACAAGGGGACGAACCGAGGATATGCTGAGGGTCGCTGAACTAATGGATGAGGTGGGGTTCTGGGCTGTTGAAACCTGGGGCGGAGCTACATTCGACTCAATGCACAGATTTCTGAATGAAGATCCATGGGACAGACTAAGAACCCTGAAGGCTCATTTCAAGAAAACCCCCATGTCCATGCTTTTACGCGGTCAGAATCTGGTGGGGTACAGAAACTATGCCGATGATCTTGTAGAGGCATTTGTGGAAAAAACGGCTGAAAATGGGATGGATATTTTTAGAACGTTCGACGCGCTGAATGACTATAGGAATTTTGAAGCTGTCGTGCCTGTCATCAAGAGATGCGGCAAACATTTTCAGGGATGCATCTGCTATACCATAACAGAGCCGCGCATGGGCGGTGACGTATATAATATTGAATATTTTCTTGGGAAAGCAAAAGAGCTTGAGAGCATGGGGGCTGACAGTATATGCATCAAGGATATGGCCGGTCTTCTCGCTCCTTATGACGCCTATGATCTGATCAGCTCTCTGAAACAGAGCGTAAAAGTACCAATACTCCTTCATACGCATTTCACTTCAGGCATGGCTCCGATGACGCATCTTAAAGCCATTGAAGCGGGCGTCGATATTATTGACACATGCATGACTCCATATGCGTACAGAACTTCCCATCCTGCCGTAGAGCCGCTTGTCATGTCCCTTCTTGGGACTAACAGGGACACTGGTTTTGATATAAGCAAGCTTGGTGTGATCAATGAAATTCTTGAAAAAGACGTTATGCCCAAATACAGGCAATATCTTGATGACACCAAAATGTCGATAATAGACATCAATGTTCTTCTTCACCAGACTCCTGGTGGCATGCTGTCTAATCTTGTTAATCAGCTCAAGGAAATGGGTAATATTGACAAGCTTGAAGACGTTTACAAAGAGCTTCCAAGGGTCAGAAAAGAGCTTGGCCAGCCTCCGCTTGTAACTCCTTCCAGCCAGATTATCGGAACCCAGACTTTGAATAATGTTCTTTTTGATACTGATGAAGAGCGCTACAAGATGGTGACTGATCAGGTGAAGGATCTTTGCTACGGACTTTATGGCAAGACACCGGTGGCAATTGATACTGATGTCCAGAAAAAAGCGCTTGTCAGCTATTCCCGCGGAGAGACTCCAATTACATGCAGGCCAGCAGAAGTCCTCGAGCCTGAACTCGAAAAGGCAAGAAAAGAGATCTCAGATGTTTCGGACAGAGCTGAAGATGTCATTCTTTATGCCATGTTTCCTGTGACAGGTCGAAAATTTCTTAAATGGAAGTATGGCAGGGAAAATGCCCCTTTAAACGGATTTCAGTCTCCATCCGCTGCGGACGGCGTATGCCGGGAGGATGGACTTAAAAACGGTTCAGCTAAAAAAGAAGATGCTCCTCCAAAGGGGATAGGATCAAGGGCCAAAAAATTTAAAGTGGCTGTTGAAGGCGATGTTTACGAGGTGTGGGTTGACGATACTTCCAAAAAGCCGGTTTTAAGGGATATCAAACTTGTAAGACCGGATACTTCTTCACACGCTCAGGAGCATCATACCCACGCTGTATGGCATGAATCAGTAGAGAGGACTCCGGCTTCAGAGTCAGGCATTGTCATATCAGCCCCGATGCCAGGAATGATTGTCCGTTATGAGAAAAAAGAAGGCGATCATGTTGAAAAAGGCGATACCATTGTTGTCCTTGAGGCAATGAAAATGGAAAATGCCATAGCCACTCCTGTCAGCGGAACTGTAAAATCCATAGGTTACAATCCAGGTGATTCGGTTCAGAAAAACGCTGTGCTTGCTGTGATTGAGCAGTGAATTTGTGCGGATATATTTGACTTTTTGTTAGTCCATCAACATTTGGCTAAGCCGCAAAAAGTCCAGTTTTAGCATCCGGCAAAGACCGGAACCCAGAAGTGTCTGAAAATACAACGATGCCGGATCAAGTCCGGCATGACGCTGACGCCTTATTCTGACTTTTTGCGAGACCATCAAGATTTAACCTGACGCAGCCTTTTCAAAAAGGTTTTTCTGAAATAAAATGGAATTATTCAATAAATATAATATATATTCTGCGCTTCAGAATCGTCATCTGCCGAGTTTTTACTGGTAAAAAATTGTCTTGTATTTTATATAACCATCATCGTTAGAGCCGGTGGCACCGGCAAAAAAAGATTACAGATAAAATTCACTCCTGAAAGCCTGAAAACGGCTTTTCTAACGGAATTTTCAAAAATAAAGAAATCAGTTGGCGCGATGAGCATAAAAGACAGAAAATACACGAGAATTATACTGCCAAAGGACAAGAGGGCCGAAACCAGAATACTTATTATGTCTGGCAAAGCTGATAAAGGAGACGTGACTTCTGCGGAAGAATTCGATGCTACTGTCATGAACTTCAGTGAAGGCGGCCTTGGTTTTAGTACGCTGAGACGCGGATTCCGAAAGCTTTGCAGTCTTGATAAGCTTGTGATACTGAACATAATAGGTGAACCTCCGTTTGACGAGATGACTGGTTTGAGCCTTGAAGTCAAATGGGTGCTGGACAATAGCGAATTTTCTCATTTGGGATTTGGTTGCCAGTTTCAGGATATTTCTGACGAACTCAAGGACAGGCTTAGGCAATACATCAGAACTTTCTAATCGATTCAAAAAAATTTCTGCACTGATCTGATCAATAAACAAGAAATCAAAAAGCCCGGGATGAAAATCCCGGGCTTTTGTTGTTTTTTAGGATGATTTTACGGAAAAGAATTTTTCAGATGCTTCTCAATAAAATTAAAAATCCCAGGATTTGTCCCAGTAAGGAGATATTGATCTCAGTCTTTTAATAATAGGAGGAAGTTTTTCAATTATAAAATCAATTTCTTCTTCTGTATTATAAATGCTCAGGCTGAATCTTATTGTTCCGTGGGCGGCAGTGTATGGAACGCCCATTGCTCTGAGTACATGAGAAGGTTCGAGAGATCCTGATGTACACGCTGATCCTGATGATGCGCAGATTCCCAGTTCGTTCATCATCAGAAGAATAGCTTCTCCCTCAATGAATTCAAAGCTTATGCTGGATGTGTTAGGCAGCCTGTTATCAAGGTCACCATTTGCGACTGCTTTTGGGATGATGGTTGTGAGTGTAGTCTCAAGCTTGTCCCTAAGCATTTTCACATAGGTGTTTTCCTTTTCCATGCTTTCTCTTGCAAAATCACATGCTCTTCCAAGCGCAACAATCGATGCTACGTTTTCAGTTCCTGCTCTCTTGCCTTTTTCCTGATGCCCGCCAATCATGAAGGGCGTGAATTTTGTTCCTTTCCTGACATACAGTGCGCCAATTCCTTTCGGAGCATGTAGCTTATGGCCTGAAAGCGAAAGCATGTCTATCTTTGTTTTTGAAAGATCCATGTCTATCTTGCCAACAGCCTGAACAGCGTCAGTATGAAAAAGTATTCCTTTCTGTGAGCATAATTCCGCAATTTCCTCCACAGGAAAAATTGTTCCTGTTTCGTTGTTTGCCCACATTACGCTGACTATTGCTGTGTCGTCAGTGAGATTCTTTGTAAGAAAATCCATGTCGAGTCTGCCACGGTTGTCAACAGGAACTGTTGTTATCCTGAACCCATGCTTTGAAAGTGTCTCGCAAAGGGTTTTTATGGCAGGGTGCTCAACCATTGTTGTTATGATATGGTTTTTTGTCGGCTGAGTGTGAAGCGCCGATCTGATTGCAGCTCCATCACTCTCAGTACCGCAGCTAGTGAAAATAATCTCTTCAGGAAGCGCGCCAAGAAGAGAAGCCACCTGCTTTCTTGCTTTTTCTATATGCGAGGCAACCTGTCCGCCGAAAGTATGCATGCTTGAAGGATTGCCATACATCTCGGTGTAAAATGGCAGCATTGCCTCGACTATTTCCGGCGCTACTTTAGTGGTGGCGTTATTATCAACATATACGGGCTTCATCAACAACCTCCTCAACCACCAGATTGTGCACCACTTTTTCCCTCAGTTTAGCTTCAACATGGTTTTTTAATGTAATTTTTGACCTGCTGCATGTAGCACACGATCCTTGGAGTCTTACAAAAACGGTTGTGCCGTCAACATCCACGAGTTCAATGTCGCCGCCGTCTTTCAAAAGAGCAGGCTTGATTTCTTTTTCAAGGGTCTCTTCAATAAGCCTTATTTTCTGGAGTGTTGTCATTCCAGAAAGTTTGACCGCAGATTTCTTGGGCCCGTCAATAAATTTGTCAATTATAGACTGAATTTCGTCATGGCAATTACCGCAGCCGCCGCCAGCCTTAAGATAGCCTGTTACTTCATCAAGGGTCTTGAGATTGTGTTCCTTGACAGCTTTTTCAATTTCTATGTCAGTTACGCCGAAGCAGTGACACACTTCAATGCCTTCAACTATTTTTTCAGGAGTTCCCCTGTAGCTGGAAATAGCTTTTTCAAGAGCTTCCATTCCCATGACAGAGCAGTGAATTTTTTCCTTTGGAAGACCTCCAAGATAGTCAGCGATGTCCTCGTTGGTGATTTTTTCTGCTTCATCAAGAGTCAGGCCTTTTATCATTTCAGTAAGAGCTGAAGATGATGCAATCGCACTCGCGCATCCAAAGGTCTGGAATCTGGCATCTTTAATTTTTTTGTTTTCATCAAGCTTGAAAGTAAGCTTAAGAGCATCGCCGCATGCAATGGAGCCAACTTCGCCAACTCCGTCCGCATCTTCGATGGTTCCGACATTCCTCGGATTGAGGAAGTGTTCCTTTACTTTTTCAGTATAATCCCACATGATTTTTTCTCCTGACCTTCTTATGGATCCAAAATATTTTTACGGCGGAATTCTATATCAATTTTCTTTTCAAGCCGCCGGATATTTGACTTCGGAAAATAACTTAGTATTTTCAAACAAAGAAAATTTATATACTACATTAAGCATCAATTTTTGAAAGAAAAGTTTAAGAAGTGCCAAAAAAACGGTTTTTTTCGCCTGTTTCTCCATTTTAGACGCTTAAAAGAGATATATCTCATTTGCTTGATTATTATTTGGAGGAGAATGCCATGAAACTCAAAGACTCAATGTTTGCAGGAAGCTGGTACCCTCTTGACGCAGAAAAATGCAAAAGAGACATAAATGCTTTTGTTTCCGAATTCAAGGGAGTTGAAAGTATTGGTCGTCCGGCATTTGCCGCAGTTGTGCCGCATGCAGGATGGTTTTATTCGGGCAAAATAGCCTGTAACGCCATAAGGCTTCTGAGTGAGGGTGAAAAACCTGATCTGGTTGTTGTATTCGGCATGCACATGCACACCATGTCCAAACCCTGTCTGACAGACAGAGGCGAATGGGAAACTCCTTTTGGAACACTTAAAGTTGATGAAGATTTTGCCTCTGATTTTGAGTCGGAATCAGGACTCAAATTCGAAAAGGGCTGGGGAAATTTTATCAGGGATAACACAATTGAGCTGCAAATGCCTTTCATCAGATTCTTTTTCGGTGATGTAAAGGTTGTGGGCATCGGAGTTCCTCCATCTGAGGCTGCACTCATAGCAGGCAGGCAGGTTGTCCGTTCCGCAGAAAAGCTTGGCAGAAAGATCAAGATAGTATCATCCACAGATCTTACCCATTATGGCGCTAATTATGCCTTTTCTCCAAAGGGCAGGGGAGCGGCAGCCGTCGATTGGGTCAAGAATGTGAATGACGCAGGATTCATTAAAAAAGCCTGTTCCCTTGATCCTGAGGCTATAATAAAGGAAGCTCTTTACAATCATAGCGCCTGCTGTCCAGGGTCGGTCGCAGCTTTTGCGGCAGCTGTTTCAGAAGCCGGAATCAATGCTCCTGCAGTTCTGATGGATTATTATACAAGCAATGACATAATGCAGTCAGACAGCTTTGTGGGATATGCAGGGATTCTTATCTGATCCGTATTGTATCGGAAGATTTTAAAGAGGTGCTTGCGGGCCGCTTTTTTGTAAAAAAGCTTGGCAAAAAACTTTATGGTTTTGGGAATTTGGAAGCAAGTAAGGCTGTTTTATATCCCTTTAAAATAAAACACAGCAAGGCCAGAACAATTGAAAATGACAGAAATCCAGAAAACAATCTGGAATGATGTTTTTTTAGATTTGTGTCTGAAGAACTTCTGGCCTGCAATAGCCCCAGGCCATCCGCATAAAAGCCCCATTAGCTGGAGAGTCTTTTCAGGCGTCCGCCATCTGTCTCTTTTAGCTGCGGATTTGTCCAGGCCGTAAGCAATAAAGGCAATGACGCTCATCACCATATATATAATGAAGACAATATTCGGCAGTTTCCCGAAGAATACGGAAGAGCCGAGGGCGGTTAAAAACAGTAATGAAATTGATGTGGCTATCATAATGAACTCGAGTGTTTTTATATTTTAGTTTCTGATTAACGATAGTTGCTGGCTTTCTATTGGAACCGGTGTTTGCCTGCGTCTGATTGTGCGTGTATTTGTGTCATTCTTTAGAGTTTTTAGGTTTTTCCACAACACCCGGTGGGAGTATGGCGATACCCCTCGGATGATCAACAGTTCCATTGAGGTTTCCCAGGTTTTCCGCACTGGTGCCATCAAGATTTGCCCTGATTATTGTACTGTTGCCCCCGTTGCCTATATACATTTTTTTATTCACCGGATCTAAAGCTATGCTTGTTGGTTGATCCAACAATCCATTCATATCACCGAGGTTGAGCAGGTCGCTGCCATCTAAATTGGTGCGGTGAATATAGAATTTACCTGATTCATGTTTCGAATATACAAATTCCTTCATATTATCCAGAGACTTCAGCGCTTTATCGGGAATCTTATTTGAAGTCATAGAATCATATGGATTCTCTTGCCAGGTAATCCAGTAAATTTTTTCATTTTCGGGATCTATGGCAAAATTCCCTATAACGCCTTTTCTAATCATTTTAATTTCATTGTTATCCATCTTTCCCATAATTACTGTATCACGATACCAAAAATACATTGTCCTGTGTTTGGCATCTATACCTCCAAGCATGATATGCTTGCTTTCAGGATCAATTTTTTTGAGAATATCCTGCGCAATAAATCTTTTATCACTTCCATCAAGATTTGCCTGAATAATTACAGTGGGATCATCTCCTCTGACATATACTCGCTTATTAACCATTTTTGATTTTAACCCGCTAACGTATAGTTTGCCAATAACAGGATCTATTTCAAGCGTGTAAGTCATTGCAACAGACCAGTCTTCACCGACCATGCAAGTAGCTCGAGTATCGATACTTTCTGATCCATCAAGATTCGCCTTAAAAACGTCTCCCCCCTCGGCATTAGAAATAAAAATTTTCTCCCTTGAGCTATCTACAACTATATCAACAGGGCTAATCATATGCGTATTAATACTGCCAAGGCTAACACCTCCGCTGCCGTCTATGTTCGCCATGCTTATTGTTTGTTTTATTTGATTGGTTACATAAATTTTGCCCTCAGAAAAATCATAATCACCTTTTGTGGTGGTCGCGGTAGGCTTAGTTGAATAGTCAATGCTATTTCCTGCTTTGCATCCAGCCAGGCATACAAAAAGAGCAAGCAGTATGAAGACATCAATTATATATCTTTTTGTTTTCATAATAGGCTCATATCTCCAGTGAAGCTTGCTAACATATTCATCATATTTTGGCTGTTAGCTTTTGGGGTTTTATCTGAACTTTGAAGATATCATCCAAACTCCTAAAGTTTTTTGCGGAGCTTTTTTACAAAAAAGCGACCCGCTCGAGGCACTCGCCCTATCAACTTCAAAACAGCCGAGCGAATACGCTTCGTCTGACTTTGGTCGATTGGGTTATAAAGCCTCGCCGGAGGTATTCGGATCAATGTCGGATTACGAGCAAAGGACGCTCTAATCCGAGCTACGAATTGGTCTTTTTTTAAGGCAAATTAACCATACAAGGCATCTCAACTCAAGCTTCCATTCCTTATTTTAAAGGCTTTTTTCTTCTGTAAGGCACTCTGAGCAGACACCGGCAATATTGATCTGCACTGTTTCTGTTATTCCTGGAATCATGGATTTGATTTCGTTTCTTGAGACGTCTGGCACAATGGATGGGCTAAGGCATTTTGCTTTTCCGCACATTCTACAGAAAAAATGGGGGTGAGCCGGATGAAGGCTGCTTGGTGACAGGCCATAGAAAAAGGATCTTGCGTCAGGGCTGCCTATTTTTTCAGCCAGACCGTATTTTACAAGAGTATCGAGGATTCTGTAAACGGTTACGCGATCCATGCTTTCGGTTTCAAGAACTATGCTGTGGATTTCTGAGGCAGTAAGGGGCCGTCCGCTTGATCCTATAACAGACATTAGCATGACCCTTCTTGGAGAGGGTTTCAGGCCGCATTCCGACATCAGTTTGTTATAATCGCATTGTGTACACATGCTTGAACCGCCCTGGAAATTACTATCTGACTTGTTTTGTGAATCATTCTTATGGTGCGCAAGCCTTGCGGCTTGATCACCCTACGACTATATATTCCATCTAAAATCCGACTTCAAAATCCAAAAGCCCTTTGCGGAGTTTTTTTAAAAAAGCGATCCGCGTCTTTTAAAGCAGTTTTCAGTATTTATACTTTTCCTTTTTCTTTTATGAAGAATACTGCAAAAGCTGCTGATGCGAACAGAATTATGGCGGCTCCTGATGTTATATCAAAGGCGTAGGATATCCATAAGCCTCCCAGGGTAAAGACTGCGCTTAGAATGCTTGAAATCACCATCATCTGGCCGAGGGATACGGATTTTTTTTCTGCCATGTAGGGTGGTATGGTCATAAGGGCTATCACGAGGATCAGTCCCACTACCTTTATTACCATGACTATTGATACTGCTATCATTACAAGAAGGATTGCATAAAGGAGTCTAACGGGAATTCTTCTGAGTCTGGCAAAATCAGGATCGTATGACATGGCAAGAAAATCGTTATAGAAAAAGACAACCATGAAAATTATGATGAGGCACATTAAGGACATCATGTAAAGATCGTCCGGTGTTACGGCAAGTATGCTGCCGAAGAGATAGCTCATCAGATCCACATTGTAGCCTGGAGTAAGATCTATAAGCACAACCCCCAGCGCCATTCCGGCTGCCCATAGAACCCCGATCACCGTGTCTGCCCTGTGCTTGTTGTCGAGGGTAAGGAAGGTCATGACGATGGCAACAACAAGGGAAAATCCGAGTGTGCCGACCATATAAGGAAGGCCAAAGAAAAATGCTATGCCTATTCCACCGTAGGCGGCATGGGCAATTCCGCCTGATATGAAGACTATTCTTTTTGCCACAACGAGAGAGCCTATTATTCCGCAGGCCAGGCTGGCGAGAAGTCCTGCCATGATGGCGTTTCTCATGAATTCAAATCCCAGGGCTTCCATCATTTTGTTTTATCTCCGTGAGGTTGAAGAACCCTGTGAGGGAAGCCGTGGGCAACCAGATCAACAGGGCATTTGTATGCCATTTCAAGCATGTTGGGTGTGAGTTCTGCGTGGCAATGGTAGTATGCTTCGCGATTCACGCATGCCACGGATTTGACGTAGGTGGATATGACCATAAGGTCATGGCTTACAACGATTATGGTCTTTTTGCTGTTGAAACCAGCCAGCCTTTCATAGAGTTCTGTCTGGCCCTTGGTGTCAACACTTGCTGTAGGTTCATCAAGGATAAGAACGTCGGGGTCGGATACAAGGGCCCTGGCTATGAAAACCCTTTGTCTCTGGCCTCCTGAAAGACTTCCGATCCTTCGTTTGAGAAAATCCTTCATCCCAAGAAGATCAAGGGTTTGGACTGCATGATCAATATCTTCCCTGTTTGTTCCGAAAGGGCCTTTGAATGGTTTCAGTCTGCCCATTTTAACCACATCAAGAACAGATATGGGGAAGTCTATGTTTATACTGGTTTCCTGGGGAACGTAACCGATTCTGTGGCTGTTTTTTTCTGGCGCCGAACCAAAAACTTTGATGTTGCCTGTTGATGGCTGAAGTAGGCCGAGGATCAGTTTGATTAGAGTTGTCTTGCCGCCTCCGTTTGGCCCAATGACAGCGACAAAATCATTTTCCGGAATTTTAAAATTTACGTTTGCAAGAGCAGGTTCGGAATCTTTGTATGAAAAGCCAAGATTGCTTATCTCTATTGCAGGAATTGATGATTGAGTATTCATGATATTTACCTTGCCTCATTCTTGAACTGAGAAGCGGTTTTTCTCAGGTTTTCTGCCCAGTTTTCCGCAAGTGGATCAGCAAAAGCAACCTTTCCTCCAATTTCCCTTGCGATTGTATCCGCAGTCTGGGTCGAGAATTGTGGCTGGGCAAACACCATTTTTATGCCAAGATTTCTGGCAGTGATTATCAGATTTTTCATTTGAGCTGGTTTTGGCTGTTTCCCTTCAATTTCTATGGGAACCTGTTCAAGATTATAAGCCTTGGCAAAATAGCCCCATGAAGGGTGAAAGACTATGAATTTGCGATTTTCTGTTTTTTCGAAAACAGAAGTAAGCTCTGAGTCCAGAGCTTTTATTTCATTTTCAAAATCAAGATGTCCTTTTTCGTAAATTTTGGAATTTACAGGATCAGTTTCGATAAGGGCGTTTTTAATAATTTCAGCCTGCTTAAGAACAAGCTTGGGTGAAAGCCAGATATGAGGATCTGGTTCGCCTTTTTCATGGTTGTGAGATTTTTTATCATCGCCGGATTCACCCTCATGCCCATCTTCATCCATTACAAGTTTCTGTATACCTTCATCTGTCCTGACAATTTTTATATCAGGAGAGGCTGCCGTGATTTTTTTCAGCCAGATATCTTCAAAGTTTATGCCTATCGTAAAAAATATTTTTGATGAAGAAAGCTTGATCATCTGGGCTGGTTTTGGCTCATAGGTATGAGGATTTGCACCAGGTTCGACCATTACACTGACTTCAACCAGATTGCCCCCTATTTTTTCCACAAAATATTTTTGGGGCAGAATGCTGACAAAAACCGGCATTTTTTTTTCAGAAGCTAAGGCCTGGTAAACAGTCAGAGGTAGCATCATCGCAAATAATGCAATGATAATAAGTGGGTTATTCTTCATGTCCGTATCCTTTGCCTGTTATTTCTGATTCGATATTTGATTTGTAGAGGATGATTTTTAAGAATAATATGGCTTTGAAATAAAAAATGCAACTCAGTTGCAAATTTAAATGTAATTATTCAGGACGCCTCTAAAGAAATGGTTGTTTTCCAGGCATATGACATATTCATAAAGTTTTTGCGGAGCTTTTTTTAAAAAGCGACTCGCCGAAGGCACACGCATCTGGTGCGCAAGCCTTAGAGCTTGAGCACCCTACGAATCGGGCCTTTTTTGACGGCAAATTAACCATACAAGACGCTCATAACTGAAAATAGGACAGAATTACAATATTTTTTGCGGTCGCCTCTTTTTACTGAAAAAGCCCCACAAAAAACTCATGTATTACTAATTTTTAAGTTTGATTCTTGCATTGTTGTTATTGGCGTTTATCTTAGGCAGGTAAAATTAAATTGCATGACCATATATATAAGATATAAAAGAATATCGGTTTTTTAATCATTATTCAGACTGAAGTGAGGGATTGTCGTGAATTCAAATTCACTTATAATAGGCATAGATACAGGCGGGACATATACGGACGCTGTTCTTGTTGACAAAAGCAGCAGAAAAGTACTCGCATCTGCCAAGACTCCAACTACACATTATGACCTTTCACTCGGGATTACTTCTGCCCTCAAAAAACTTATGGAAGGCCGTCTGAAAGATCTTTCAGGAGTTGCTGAGGTTCATGTTTCCACAACGCTTGCAACGAACGCAGTTGTTGAAGACAGGGGATCAAGGGTAGGGCTTTTTGTAATAGGACAGACCAAGCCGCTTGATCTTCCGGCCCTCTCCATTAGATATGTTCCCGGCGGTCATACATTTACAGGTGAAGAAGAAAACAAGCTGGATCTTGAGATGCTTGTGGACGGAATAGAAGCTCTTAGGGGAATGGTCGATGCCTATGCCGTAACAGCTTCCATGAGTATTCAGAATCCGGCGCATGAACTTATTGCTGCAAAGGCGATCCAGATGATGGATCCCAAGCCTGTATTTCTTTCGCATCAGATAAGTAAAAAACCAGGGATGAAGGAAAGGGCTGCAACCGCTGTTCTTAATGCCAGCCTGATGCCTGTTATGGAATACTTTCTTAAGAGCATGAATCATGCCCTGTATTCAGAAGGGTTTACCGGAAAGATCATGATAGTTCGTGGTGACGGTCTGCTCATGGATCTTGAAAAGGCTGCTTCTGAAGCTGCTTCCACGTTTGCAAGCGGCCCTGCCGCCACGGCAATATACGGCGCGTTGCCGTCAGGCGGTGCCGAGGCGATTGTTATTGATGTCGGCGGAACAACGACAGATATAACAATGATAAGAGGCGGAAAACCAGTCATAAGTTCTGACGGCAGCATAATCGGCGAGTGGGAAACCCATGTCGACGCTGTTGAAATGCATACGGTAGGATGTGGCGGAGACAGCAAAGTTGCCTTTGATGGTTCTGGGAAAATATCTGTTGGACCATGCAGGGTTCTGCCGGTTTCCATGGCTGGCAAAATGCTCAAATCCCTTGACTGGCTTTCATCTGGAAAGATGACCTGCCTTGCGCTTGCCCCTGATGTAGAACCGGCTCTTGCTCTTTCAGAACCTGTCATGACATATCTTGGAGAAAA
This sequence comes from Desulforegula conservatrix Mb1Pa, assembly GCF_000426225.1. Classification (NCBI taxonomy): domain Bacteria; kingdom Pseudomonadati; phylum Thermodesulfobacteriota; class Desulfobacteria; order Desulfobacterales; family Desulforegulaceae; genus Desulforegula; species Desulforegula conservatrix. The sequence goes on along the minus strand of NZ_AUEY01000058.1, from coordinate 3,678 downwards.
AGGTCCTTCTTCTCCTGATGCGATAGGTGAGGCTCTTGGAATATCCGAGATAACCCTTGACTCTATTCTTGAGCAGTTAGTCAGAATGCAGCTTGTCATGGAGATAGGCTTTACTCCGACTGACGCGCTTCATGTTCTTGGGACCCTTGATATCGGTAATGTTGACATGGCTGTCAAGGCTGCGGGTATTCTTTCTGAAATTTCTGGTCTTTCATCCGAAGATTTCTGTACTGAAATAATAAAAACCACGGGTGACAAGATCCGGGATTCCATTGTCGAGCATGTTGTTCAGAAGGAAATGGGTTTCAGAATGACAGGATTTCTTGGTGGAATAAAAGGAACCAGTCTGCTGGATGTAACCTTTAAACTGAACATGCCTATTATCGGAATGGGCGCTGCCGCCAGATATCTGCTTCCTTATGTCGCGGACTCACTTGAGACCAAGGCTATTTTCCCTGATTATTATGAAGTAGGGAATGCTTTGGGGGCTGTGTTTGCTCATAAGGAATAACTAATAATATTTATGATTTGGGATTGCAGATTTCTAAAATCAAAAATTATAAAAGTTTTTTGCAGAGCTTTTTTACAAAAAAGCGAATAGTAGCCGTCAAAAGCATTATTGCAAGCATTATGTGCAAATTATTAATATTTTAAGAGAAGTTTTATGAAAGACAGAAAGAACAAGATGCCCAAGGACAAAAGCGATTATTTTGGAATCCTCAGGATTCCGATTCCAAGGCCTGGGACAGATCATAAATCTGAAAAGGATTATGACAGAAAAAAATCCAAGACAGAGACTAAAAAAATCATCAAAGACGATTCAGAAATATGAATCCCTGATCCATTCGGATTAAATCCCTTATTGAAGAGGGCAGGGGCGATCACTAAAAGGAAAGCTGATGTCAGAAGAAAATACAAACAGGCCGTCTGATTTCATTCGTGAAATAGTTGCCGCGGATATTGAGGCAGGGAAGCATAAAAAGATCGTCACCCGTTTCCCTCCTGAACCGAATGGTTATCTGCATATAGGTCACGCCAAATCCATATGCCTCAATTTCGGCATTGCTCTTGAACAAAATGGCGAGTGCCATCTCAGATTCGATGACACAAATCCTGAAAAGGAAGAAGTCGAATATATTGATTCCATCATTGAAGACGTTAAATGGCTCGGCTTCAAATGGGGAGCAAAAGAATACTATGCTTCTGATTATTTTGATCAGCTTTATGACTATGCAGTTGAACTGATCAAAAAAGGCAAGGCATATGTCGACAGCCAGAGCGCGGAAGAAATGCGCCTTAACCGAGGCACACTCACTGAGCCTGGCAAAGCAAGCCCTTATAGAGAAAGATCCGTGGAAGAGAATCTGGATCTTTTAGATAGAATGAAAAATGGAGAGTTTGAAGAAGGCTCCCACGTTCTTAGGGCTAAAATCGATCTTGCTTCTCCTAACATAAATCTGCGGGATCCAGTTATATACAGAATCAGAAAGGTTCATCATCATAGAACAGGTGACAAATGGTGCATATATCCGATGTACGATTATACGCACTGCATTTCTGACGCGATCGAAGGAATCACTCATTCTGTCTGTACCCTTGAATTTGAAGATCACAGACCCCTTTATGACTGGGTGCTCGATGAGCTGAAAACGCCATGTCATCCCCAGCAGATTGAATTTGCGAGACTCAATCTCAGCTATACGATCATGAGCAAGAGAAAGCTCCTTGCTCTTGTGAAAAACGGTGTGGTTGATGGCTGGGATGATCCAAGAATGCCGACTATTTCAGGTCTCAGGAGAAGGGGCGTCACACCTGACGCGCTTCGTGATTTCTGCGATAGAATAGGGGTTGCCAAAAGAGACAGCATGGTCGATATGGCACTCCTTGAGCATTGCATCAGGGAAGATCTTAATGAGCGCGCTCCAAGGGCAATGGCGGTTCTCCGGCCTCTTAAAATTACCATTGAAAACTATCCTGATGGCCAGATCGAAGAATTCGAAGCTCAGAATCATCCTCTTTATCCTGAAAGAGGAACCCATAAGATTTGTTTCTCAAGGGAGATTTATGTCGAGCAGGATGACTTCATGGAAACACCAGTGAAGGGTTTTCATCGTCTTACTCCTGGTAAGGAAGTCCGTCTGAGATACGCTTATATTGTTCAGTGCACAGGAGTCGTTAAGGATCCTGAAACCGGAGAGGTTACAGAAGTAAGATGCGTGTATGATCCTGAAACAAAAGGCGGCAACACTCCTGACGGCAGAAAGATAAAAGGTACGATTCACTGGGTTTCTGCTGCAAAATGCGCTCGTGCTGAACTAAGGATTTACGACCGTCTTTTCAGCGTTGAAAATCCAGAAGCAGACAAAGAAAAAGAATTTCTTGAATTCATAAATCCTGAGTCTCTGACAATACTTAAAAACTGTCCTGTAGAGCTTTCTGTTTCAGAAGCAGAGCCAGGGACAAAATTTCAGTTTGAGCGCCAGGGGTATTTCTGTTCGGATTCCAAAGATTCAAAGCCTGATGGACTTGTATTCAACAGGATTATAGGTTTGAGAGATTCCTGGGCAAAGGCTTCCGGGAAATAACAAGATTTTATGGCGCGTGGTGTCTATTTTTGAGATGATACCACGCATTGATTCATGTAATGTCCTTGCGTATAATTCCAATAAAAGGCTAATATGATATAAATCACGCCATATAAGACTTTATTAAGGCATGGAGGGGAAAAACATGGCGCATATTACTTTTTTAGCACTGCCATACTGCTCCATGTCCGGAATCGTCTTTTCAATAGACGCCTTTTCCATAGCGAATAGGTACGCAAGCCCAATGCAGTCTCCGGGAAAAGCGGCCTCAAGCCAGTTCACCTGGGATGTGGTTACAATAGATGGACGGCCTGTTGAAGGCGAAGGACGGGTTATGATTCAGCCCCACTGCCCGATTCAGGATATCAGAAAAACCGATCTTATCTTTATTCCCGGATTTCTGTCTCCCTTCGATTTCAGGGGTAAACTGCCGTACGGCCTTTCAGACTGGCTCTGGGGCTGGCACAGAAAAAATGCCCTTATTGCGCCTCCTGCACCGGAACTTTCCTTTTAGCCGAAACAGGTCTTATGAACGGCAAAACAGCGACAACAAACTGGGCTTTTGAAAAAAGATTTAGGAAGCTTTATCCTGAGGTCATACTCAAACCTGACAGAATACTGACCGAAGAAGGGTGCATTGATTTGAACTGCCTTGTATGGTTGATGAACTCACAAAAAGTCAAAAAAAGCGGTGGCGTCATGCAGGATTATATCCGGCATCTTTGTATTTTCAGATTATTCTGGATTACGGTCTGCGCCTGAATGCCGGGAATCGGGCTTTTTGCGATGTTGCCATGGTTAATTAATCCTAAGTAAACCCCCGGCTCTGCCGGTGGACTCACAGAGTTTGACATATCCAGGAATAAGAAGAAGTCTCCAATAACTGAACCGCCTAAAGTTAAAGGAGACTTCAATGACCGAGACACAAAGCCTAAGCCATAGTGCCTGGGAATGCAAGTATCATATAGTATGGATTACAAAGTATAGAAAAAAGACTATTTATGCAGAATTGAGGCGATATTTGGCCAGGCAAAAAGAATGTGCAATATTGGAAGGCCACTTGATGTCAGATCATGTTCATATGCTTATTTCG
>NZ_AUEY01000057.1 GCF_000426225.1 Desulforegula conservatrix Mb1Pa | reverse complement strand
TATGGAAGAAACCGAATAAACTGCACAGACGGCTCAGGCAGCTGGGGTATAGCGGCGAATTCCAGAGCATCAAAATGACATCATGGCGGAACTCGGCATGTCAGCTCAGCCACTGGGCAATGCCCAACAAATGGTTTGAAGAAATCGGACTGTTCGCGATGAATGAAATTCAAACGGGAGTGCTTCCTCTTTTTACAACGAGATAAGGATGAACAAGAGCCGTGTACGAGGCCCGTACGCACGGTTCTGTGAGAGGGATGAAGCAGACTTGATCAGCTGCTTCACCCTACTCGATTTTAATAAAATTTCCTCTGTACAGGACAAAAAGGTATAACAATCTGAAATAACAACAAAAATCTATGTTTTCTACTGGATTTATGTTAGTATTATCTATGAATTCAGAGAGTTATAGATATTATCACAAACCAGTAGCTGGCGCATTAAAATCAGTGCTCAAGCAGCATCTGAGCTGGAATGAAGCGCGCTTGACGTTTTTATCCAGGTTTTTAGTTGCGCTGTTGCAGGTCAGAACGGTTTGCCTTTGTGACATAGCGACAGCCTTCAGCGGTAAAGCTCAAGCCGCCTCGAAGTATAAGCGCCTGCAGCATTTTTTCAGATTATTCGAAATGGATTTCAAGGAAATAGCTGTATTCCTTTCCAGACTTCTGCCCACAACAGAGTTGAAATGGGTGCTTGCAATGGACCGAACCAACTGGAAAATTGGAAAAATCAACATCAATATTCTTGTTATCGGCGTAGCACATATGGGAATAGCCTTTCCGTTAATCTGGGCTACACTATAAAAACGAGGCAATTCAAACACCACCGAGCGAATACAACTCATTGAGAAATTTATCAATATTTTTGGTGTTGAAAGAATCGGTGCGCTGACAGCAGACCGGGAGTTCATAGGATACGAATGGTTTTCATGGCTTATTACCAAAGAAATACCTTTCAGGATTCGGATTAAGGAAAACTTCAAGGTCATTTCTTCAAAGGGCAAAAAGGTAGCTATAAAAACGCTTTTCAGAAATCTTCGCATAAAAGAGTCCCGGATTTTAAAGGGGAAGCGACTTATTTGTGGTGTCAGCCTGTATATAGTCGGTATGAAGCTGCCCCGATGGTGAATTCCTGATTATCGTTACTGGCAGTGATTCTGAAAATGCTATTTCTGATTATAAAAAACGATGGGAAATTGAAACTTTTTTTGGATGTCTGAAATCCCGGGGCTTCAATTTTGAAGCTACTCATATCACTGATCCTGAACGGATTATGAAACTCACTGCCCTGCTGGCTATTGCGTTCAGCTGGTGCCACATAACCGGCGAGTCAAAACATCTTGCCATACCTGTTACAATAAAAAAGCATGGTAGGAAAGCTGTCAGCATTTTTCGATATGGACTTGATACCATTCGTGAAACTATATTTTAATATACCATATAATTTCAGATGTTTTTTCAATATTATCCTGATTCTTGAACGGTGCCTAAAAGGCAAACCGCGCAATGCTTTTGCTTATGGATAATTTTTTGTCCTGTACAGAGTAAAATCTCAGAAAGAAAGAACCTTCGCTTTTTCAAACTAAAATAAAAAATGAGATCTCTTCCAGGTTGATGACCTCGCAAAAAGCCAGAAAAGGGCTTCAATGTCATGCAGGACTGGATTCGGCTTCCGTATTTTTAGACTGTCCTAATTCCGGCCCTTGCCGGAATTAGGATTATTTTGAACTTGTCCGGCTTGTATACCTAACTACAGTAAAGTGAATTTGCGTTTGCCTTTATAGAAAACAATATGCAGAGACATGGCAATATAAAGAGCGTCCCGCATAAGCAGTTCAATTGGAGATGCTTGTTTTCCACCGTTTTTTACACTAAAGCAACCGCAATCAAACTCATGCCCTCTTGCCAGATTTATGCTGATTGCTATCATAAATAATGCCAGCATAACGGTTAATATAACAGCAGAAGAGATCGGAAATATTCCTGCCATCAGCAATAACCCACATATAAATTCAATATAAGGCAGCGTTATTGCTATCAGGTTAATGGATGAATCAGGAAAAAGTGAGTATCCGTATATTACTTTGGCAAATGGAGCCGGTTCCATAATTTTATGGATGCTCGCATATAAAAAAATACCTCCGAGTACCAGCCTGAAAAAAAGTTCCAATAACGGAGAATCGAGGAAGTCAGGTCTAATTTTTTTCAACTGGGTAGCCTCCTTTTTCCCATGCAGGATATCCGTCAATCATAATCCTGACATGCGTATACCCAAGATCTTTAAGAAATCCGGCAAGAGTGTGACTATCCTCACATTCTCTGCCGGAACAGTAAACAATCATGGCCGTTGCAGGAGGGTATTTTTCCAGAAAAGCCGGGCCCATTGAATGAAAATCATCCACAGGAAGGGAAATAGCTCCTTTGACGTGCCCTTCCATATAGGCTTCTGAACCCCTTGCATCCACAAAAATGGTATTGGTATTCTCCGCATCATATATCTGTTTTGCCTCTGTTATATTCTGTATTTCAAATGACACAGGAATTACCGGCATATCTTTAGGCAGTGCAGACACTACGCCTTTGCTTTTGTCCCACTGGCCAAAAACAGCTATACCTTTAGGATTAAAATGATTCCTTGCAAATGCGGTCACAAATGCAAGCAACAGAATCAATGCAATTTCAATAATTATTCTTTTTATATTCATATTTTTTTTGCTCGATCAGTCTGATTCTGGTTTTTCTCAGGCTGTCCAGTATGTTTCCTTCTGTTATATTTGTTATCCACAGATAAAAAAGATCAATAAGTTTGTGGTTCTTTTTAACCCAGATCAAATCAGATTGAAGAGACTCAAATTTTGCCCTGTAATAAAAGGCCTTCCCAGGATTATTCAAAGACAGTCTGAGGTATACTTCGGCCGCCTTTGCCCTGTAACCCTGTGATTCAAGAATTTTTGCAGCTGTTTCTGTATTAAAAACGGATTTGTCCGTCATTTTTTTTGATCGCTTTCTTTGCCGTTGTTTTTGCTCTGCGATTCAGTATCAGCTTCCTGAGATTGGTACTGATAAACAATCTCGTTCTCAAGAACCATACCAAGTTGCTGTCTGGCTATTTCTTCAATGTAATCAAGATCTGTTTTCATTCTTTTGATAATTTCGTAGGTTTTTCTCCCCTCCTCCTCAAGATTCAAGTTTTGTTTTCCGATTTCCTCGTATTGCTTTTTCAAAAACATATAATCATAGAATCCTTTTTCACCAAAAAGGATCACAAGAAAAAGCAAAACAAGCAAAAAACATGCCCCGAATATCAAAAGCCTTTGTTTTGCCGTAATTTCAAACATAATACATTATTTCCGTCTTCTAATAATTGAATACATTGTTTTAAGCTCTCTTGAACCAAGCATATATGACATACCAGTATAAATAAAAATCCCCAAAAGGATATTGGCCGCAAGCAATGCAACTTTTACAATAAAAGAAATGGCCATTTTATCCAGATATGAGCCTGTATAATAAATCGAAATACCCATTATAAACGAACAGAAAACTGACTTTAAAAGGGATAGCACAGTTCCTTTCCAGTCAAAATCCTTTAGAAAAGGTCTTATTCCGTTGGTCAGCAGACAGAAGTTTACCATAGAAGACAGAGATGTAGAAAGAGCAAGGCCTTTATGTCCAAGAAATGTCATCAGCCACATGGCAAACAGAATATCACAGACTACCGTTATGCCTGTAAATATTGCAGGCGTCCTAATGTCTTTGACTGCATAGTAAACAGGGAGAACTATTCTTACTGAAGAAAAGGCCCATAATCCAATGGAATAACAAATCAAAGCCTCAGAAGTCGCTTTGGCCTGTACAGGGTTAAAAGCTCCTCTTTGAAGGATTACTGAAACGATCGGATAGCTCAGGGCAATAAGACCGGCCATGGCTGGAAGGTTTACAAAAGAAACCAGCCTGAATCCTTCAGAAAGGCTTTCGGCAACTCCCTTCATGTCCTTTTTGGCGGCCTGCCTTGCTAATGTGGGTAAAATAACCGTTGCTGCGGACACTCCAAAAAGAGCGAGCGGGAACTGAACGAGCCTGTCAGCATAATAAAGATAGGATACGCTTCCGGCTGAAAGCATTGATGCAAGCATGGTATTTACTAACATGTCCAACTGGTAAGCGGCGGAACCGAACACCGACGGCAGCATCATCCTGCCAACTTTTTTGACGCCTTTATGGAGAAGATCCACCTCTCCGAAAAAGCGAAACCCCAATTTTAAAAGTGGAGGTATTAAAGCAGCAAGCTGAACAATTCCTCCGATAATTACTCCGATCGAAAGAGCATAAACAGGCTTATCAAGAAAACGACTAAAAAAAAGTGCGGACAGAATGAGGCATATGTTCAGATATACAGGGCCGAACGCAGGAGCCGCAAAGTGATTCAGGGAATTCAGAATACCTGTGCAGAGTGCTGTCAAACATATAAAAAGAACATATGGAAACATATACCTTGTCAGGCTTACGGTAAGATCAAAATTCCCGGATGTACCGTCAAAACCAGGTGCAATAATCTTTACAACAAAATATGCGCCTGAAATCCCAAGTATAGTTAATACAAAAAGAATAAGTCCTAACATCCAGAATGCTGATCGCCCCATCCTGAAAGCCTCTTCTTTTCCATCATTCACAAGATGATCCGTAAAAACAGGTATGAATGAAACAGTAAGAGAACCTTCAGCAAAGAGCCGTCGCATCAGATTAGGGATTCTGAATGCAACAAAAAATGCGTCAGATACGGGGCCTGCCCCAAAAACCGCGGCCACAACCATATCCCTTACCATTCCAAGTATTCTGCTCAATAACGTGGCGCTACCCACGACTCCGGCGGCTTTGAATATCTGTCTTTTTTCGCTCATTAATTTTACCGATAAGATTATAATTATAAAAAGCCATTGAATTAAATTCAAAGGACAGGAAATTTCAACAAAAAACTTGGTTTATTAGAACAACTTCCTCTACCAGAAGTTGACTGTGATCGCTGTTGCTTTAGCAAAAAAAAATAGGCAATACTCAATCTATCCATTTAAAACAACCTATAATACACTTCAATTCTGTCCCGAATTCATGATGCCGTATTTACATTGGGGACAACAACCTCATATAAAAAATATCGAATATATGCACTCATTAAAAAGAAAATATCTTGAGCACAGACATGCAATTAATGATGGCATTGTTTTAGGGGCTTCTGCCATTTGTACGTTTGTTTATGCAATCTATTTTGAAATGGCTGAGTTGTTCTTCGAGTTTTCCAGAAAACATGAGGAGTGGGAACTTGATGACATTGTTTTAAGCTTTCTTTTAATATTTTCTTTTTATCTTATGATTTTTGCTATCAGAAGATGGAAAGATACGAGGCTTCTTTTGAAAAAAGCTTACACAGACAGTCTAACAGAGGTCTATAACAGAAGAAAATGCACAAAGACTCTTTTACTGGAAGTGACGATTGCCAAAAAATTCAACAGGACTCTTTCAATAATAGCTATTGACATAGATCACTTCAAAAAAATCAACGATGTTTTTGGGCATGCGGCAGGAGATCACGTTCTTAAAACCTTGTCAGGGCTTGTTAAAAACGAAATACGAGGAGCAGACACACTCTTTAGAATAGGCGGAGAGGAATTTCTCATAATTTCAACTGAAACTGATTTATCCGGGGCAACGAGGCTGGCCGAGAGATTAAGATCTCTGATCGAAAAATATCCTTTTGGAAAAATTGGTGGTGTTACAGCAAGCTTTGGAGTGGCAGAATATGAATCAGGCGACAACACCGACACATTATTTCAAAGAGCTGACAAAAATCTTTATGAGGCAAAAGAGACCGGAAGAAACAGGGTTGTATGCTGAGGGGATTTATAATACCTAATAAATGTTTTTCAAGATTATGTGCTTCAGTAGAAATAGACATGATTCATCTTTGAAAAGATCGCAAAGAATCCGATGTCCGTCATTCCGGCATAAATAAGTTAGACAGGGACGGCCTTGCGCCTCTTGATCTTCTTTCTGATATTGAGGAAAACCTTCAGATAGAATGCGTTCCAATGACCTGTGGAGCCTGCCCCGGTGAAAACTGGGGGCAGGCATCCAGAAGCAACTGCAAATACTGGATGCCGGAGTTGATCAGGCATCTTTTTTTCATACATTTCTGGCCGTGCCCGGATTAATGCATGGCTAAATTTTTTAAAACTCGCAGCACTTTAAGGAAGGGCTTTTTAAAACATGAAAAAGCTGGCTAATCAACTTCTCCAGAAAATCAAATCTGAAAAACCCCTGATTCATAATATCACAAATTTTGTTGTTATGAACCACACGGCAAATATACTGCTTGCAATTGGAGCCTCACCTGTCATGGCGCATTCCATGAAGGAGGTGGAGGAGATGGCGTCAATTGCAGGTGCCCTTGTTCTTAATATAGGCACCCTCGAAGATGACTGGGTAAACTCAATGATATGTGCCGGAAAAGCGGCAAATAAAAAGGGGATTCCTGTGGTTCTTGATCCTGTGGGGTCAGGAGCGACAGCTTTAAGAACAGATTCTGTTAAAAGAATCATGTCTGAATTAAATATATCAGTCCTAAGGGGTAATGCATCTGAAATATTCTCACTTTCAACATCTGACATAAAAACCAGAGGAGTCGATTCTTCTCTATTGGTTTCAGATGAAATAATAGAGTCAGGAAAAAAGCTCGCTAAAGAAAAAAACTGCATCATAGCCATATCAGGCGAAGAGGACTTTATTACTGATGGTAACCGGTCGTTCAGCGTTAAAAATGGCCATCCTCTCATGACTAAAGTGACTGGAACCGGCTGCGGCCTAACCGCTGTCATAGCAGCCTTTTGCTCGGTGGCCGGCAGGGACCTGCTCGAGCCAACAGTTGCAGCATTCGGATTCTACGGGCTATGCGCTGAAATTTCAGCTGGAGTGTCAGAAAAGCCGGGAAGTTTTTCTGTTGCGTTTATTGATACTATCTATTCTGCCGGAGAGAGAGAAATTGATAGCCTGCTGAAAGCAATGGTTTTGTAAATAACAAATTTATTTATTGAAATTTGATTCAAATTTAAAAAATGAGTCTATACCGCCTTGACATCCTCACATCTATCTAATATCTTAGCATGCCGAAAGCATAAAAGTACGGAATTTATTCATATCATTAGATATTCTATTTATTAAGGGTACAAATGAAATGTATTGATGCGGTTGAAGGCCTGATAATTTCTGTGCTAAAAGAGTTTTTTTCAGAATACTGCCCTTCGAGGGATGATTCGGAATACACTCTTAATGTTAAGATAATTCTTAAGGCAGCAGATAGATTTGTCCGTGAACACAAGGAAATAATCGGAGATCCTGAAATTCTGACAAAAATACTCTATGAGCATGCAAGGGAATTATGGATAACCGATATGATGAAAAGACATCTGCCGGAAGAAACAGACATTGAAAAAGAAAGGGACTATTACACTTATTATTTCGATCATTTATATACTCAGGGTGTTTATCCACCATAAAAAATCGGATTTCAGGAAATTTTGATTTACTTAATAATTACAGCTGATATGGCTTTTTGATAATTAACAATACTTTAGATCAGTATACAAGTGCCTCAGGAGATATTCATGGCTCTAACAAAAAATGATATTATTGAAAAAGTGAACGCCCTCGGTTTCTCAAAAAAAAAATCTGTGGAAATAATTGAAATTCTGCTTGAGATAATGAAAAACTCTCTCGCAAACGGTGAAGACGTGCTCATCTCCGGATTTGGTAAATTCTGCATAAAGGATAAAGACTCAAGACGCGGCAGAAACCCTGCAACTGGTGAAGATCTTACATTATCAGAAAGAAGGGTCGTAACTTTCAAATGTTCGGGCAAGCTTAGAGACTGCGTTAATCCAGAATAGGTCTATTTGCAAATCAGGCTTACCAATTACAAAATAATAATAAACCGGTATGTAAAATAAACAAAATACGTACCGGTTATTTTATATCCCAAAAAAAGAGTTTAAAAATGGAATCCGCCCTTCGGAAAACCAGTTATGCATCCCTCGCATTTTTGATTATCATCAGTTTTACTTTCATAAGATACTATTTTTCAGGATATTTTCCATTAACGCCTGATGAGACCAACTACTGGCAATGGGGCAGACATCTTGCCTGGGGTTATCATGACCAGGCTCCAATGATAGGATGGTTGATCAACCTTTCAACCCGTTTTCTTGGTCATACTGAACAGGCTGTAAGGCTCCCATCCGTTATAATGGGTTCAATCGCTTCCTTATATATTATGCTCCTGTGCATAAGGTGGTTTGGGGCAAAGATAGCATTCCATACATCCATACTAAGCCAGGGTGTCCTTATTTTCTTCGTGGGCGGAGTTCTTGCGACGGCTGATGCTGTGCAGGCAGCCGGATGGGCAGGAGCTACATATCACATCGCCATTGCATATGAGAATGACAGATGGAGAAACTGGCTTCTTGGTGGATTCTGGTTCGGAATAGGTATTCTCGGAAAGTTTTCAATGGGTATTTTTCTGCCGTGTGCGTTTCTTTTCGGCCTTTTTTCAGGAGAATACAGATCAAGACTTGCAGGTATTAAGCCATATGCAGGAGTTTTCCTGGGATTTCTGATGTTTGTGCCTGTTCTGGTATGGAATGGGCTTAATGGATGGAGCTCACTCAGGCATGTTGCCTATCTTGGCGGTGCAAATGAAAAAGCAGCCATCAATATTGGTTTTTTTCTTGAATATTTAGGCTCTGAAGCCATGCTTCTGACTCCGGTTGTTTTCATTATGTGTATAATTGCATGGTGGAAATCTGTTTCAGGTAAAAAGCACAGAAACAATCTGAGAATAAGGTATCTTTTCTACACATCTTTCCCTATGTTTGCTTTTTTCATGATCCTAAGCCTTCATACCAGGGTGTATGGAAACTGGCCTGCACCAGCATATCTGACTGCTTGCATCCTCATCGCCCTGTTTTTTCATCCTGAAAAGAAATCAAGGGCTATAAAAGAACATATTCCTGCTGAAGAAATTCCGGAACTATTAAATCCCTTGGATGAAAATATTTCAGTATCACATGACTCTTCAAGCGAAGTCGATGATAACACTACACCAGAGATTACTCCTGATACTTCTGCTAAAAACGATGAGAACACCACAAAAGAGAGCATTCAGGAAATAAAGCATGGAAAGACAAGAGATGTATGGAATTTTGCTCTTGTGACAGCATACCTTATAACCTCAATTGTGGCTGTTCAGACTGCCTGGCAGGCACTTCCCCTTCCAGGCAAGCTTGACAGAACAGCGAGGGAAACAACCGGCTGGAAAGAGCTTGGCTCAAATGTTGATGCTATTCTTAAAAAAATGCCTTCTCCTGATAATACGTTCATTTTCGGATTCAGATACCAGATTGCCAGTGAACTTGCTTTTTACACCCCAGGCCAGCCAGAAACAGTGTCCATAAACAAATGGAACAGACCAAATGTATATGATTACTGGTTCACCGACGAAATGCTGAAAGGCAAGGATGCGGTCGGTGTCACGGACAGATCTCCCACTGAATACCTTGCAAGACTTTATACGGTCTTTGAAAGAGTTGATCAGCCTGTTGAAGTAAATATCGTAAGCAAAGGCAAGGAAATTCAGAATTTTTATATTTTCAGGGCCTATGGTTTCAAGGGCGGCCTGAGATGGGAACCTGTGAACAAGGAAGATGTTAGATCAATAAAATAAGTTTCCGCTTATTTTTTTCAAAAAACATATTTTGACAAAAAAAGCCGCCTCCTTTTTAGGAAGCGGCTTTAATTTTCAAACTATGTATGATCTCTTAGTGACCCTGGAAACCGATTGTATAAAGAATATTTCCAAGATAAGAAGGGAAACCTACAAGCACTCCGCCAATAAAGAATTTGGCACCTTCAGGAGTTCCAAGGCCTTTTCCTAATCCAACAAAAATCATAATAATACAGGCGATTACAACAGCATTCATAATGGTTGGTTTTACAGGTAAAAAATCCATTTCTTTCTCCTCTTGTCTCGATTTTAAGATTAATACAAAAGTTTCTTTTATAAAGATTAAAGGGATTGTCAACCCTTTTTGGCCATAATTTAAACATGAATAAAAAAGACGGCTTTAAAAGTCTATTATTATTTTAATAATTCGACTTTTTATATCACTAAAATATAAAAACTACTTTTCCCATCCACCTACGAGATGCATGTGAAGATGAAATACTTCCTGACCGCCGCCTTTTTCAACATGGAAATTCAACTTGTAGCCATTTTTATCAACTCCCACAAGCTTAGCTATCTTTTGAGCTGCTATCAGCATATCTCCGGCGATTGCATGATCTTCAGGTTTTAGGTCATTGATTGATCTAATATGCTTTCTGGGAACTATCAAAAGATGAACCGGAGCCTGGGGTCTGATATCCTTAAATACAATCAGCTTTTCATCCTCATATATTAGTTCGGATGGTATCTCTTTATTTACAATTTTACAGAATATGCAGTTTTCGGACATACTTTGATCCTTTCAGGATGCCGCTATTTTCAAAATATTTTCGATAATCTCTCGTTTGTACTCACCCTTCATCCCCCATCTTCTGGCAAGACCACGGGCATTCTCAGCTATCTTTGGAATATCATCAAGCGGAATATTAACATCTTGCAGCCGAACAGGAACATATATTGATCTGAACCAATCCTCAAGGGCTTTTATTCCCTGTGAAGCTGCCAAAGCTTCATCTGCGTTTTTTATTCCAAAAATCTTATCAGCAAATTGCGCAAATTTTGAATAATCTTTTTCAGCTGCATACCTCATCCAGGCAGGAGCTACTATCGAAAGACCTGCACCATGCGGAATATCATAAATAGCACTCAGGGAATGCTCAATCATATGCATAGGAAAACCAGCAGCGCCAGCTCCGGAAGTAGTCAATCCATTGAGCGCAAGAGAGGCTGCCCACATCATTACTGCCCGGGAATTGTAATCATCGGATTTTCTAATGATCCCAGCTGCTGCTTCCATTATATTCTTTACAAGACCTTCGACAAGCGAATCCTGTATGGGCGTGTATTCTGCCCTGCCGTTAAAATAGGTTTCAAGCAGATGGATTATGGCATCGACTGCTCCGTACATGGAATAATTAAGCGGGACAGAATATGTATTTACAGGATCGAGTATGGAAACCTTGGGGAAAAGAAGCTCACCGTGCAGATTATATTTCTGAAATGTTGCCTCGTTTGTAATTACCCCTCCGCTGTTCATTTCAGACCCTGTTGCGGCAAGAGTAAGCACCACAGTAATCGGAGGAGCTTTTTCAACTCTGGCTTTATTAAGAAAGAAATCCCAAACATCGCCTTCATAATAAACACCGGCTGCTATTGCCTTGGCAGTATCAATAACACTTCCGCCGCCGACAGCGACTATTCCATCAAGATTTTCATTCCTGAAGAGCTGAATGCCTTTTTTAACAAAGCTGAGAACAGGATTTGACTTTACCCCGCTGCATTCGACAAAGGAAATACCTGCTTCTTCAAGGCTTTTAACAACCTTGTCATAAATTCCATTTTTCCTGATGCTCTGCTTTCCGTAAATAAGCATGACTTTTTTAGCCATAGGAGCTGTGAAAGCCCCTATTTCAGATGTTTTGCCTTCTCCGAAGACTATTTTTGTAGGATTATAAAACTCAAAGGATTTCATTAATTATCCCCGCTTTTCTTTTTTATTTTTTCAGTCTTCTTGGGTGAAATATTCTTTTTAGGATCAGTTTTTTCGGTGGTCTTCTTTTTTGGGGGCGTCTTGACATATGTAGGAGCTGACACAGAGTTGATATATTGAACCACTCCTTCAGCTATTGAGTCCGTAAGATCGGCCTGATAGCCTGGAGAAGTTAGTTTTGCCAATTCCTGGAGGTTTGAAATAAAGCCGGTTTCAATAAGTATAGCCGGCATCTGTGCTCCTATCAGAACATAAAAAGGCGCCTGTTTGACCCCCTTGTCCTTTATAGGAGTATATTTTCTTGAAAGATGAGTACACATATTTTTTTGAACATATTTTGCCATTCTGCTTGATTCATCTATTTTGGCGTTTCTCATCAGATCCTTTAAAATGCCTTCAAGGTCGCTGATATTTTTTGTGGAAGTGGCATTTTCCCTTGCAGCAACAGCAATGGCAGATTCATCAGTTGCAAGATTCAGAAAATAGGTTTCTATGCCAATAGCTTCTTTTGCAGATGAGGAATTCAGGTGGAGGGATATAAAAAGATCCGCCCTTTGAGTATTTGCTATTGCTGTTCTTTCCTCAAGATGAAGATATTTGTCAGAAGTTCTTGTGAGAACAACCTCGCAACCTGTTCTTCTTTTAAGGCTCTGGGCCAGACTCTTTGCAAGCGCAAGAGAGATATCCTTTTCCCTTATTCCTTTTTGAGCCATTGCTCCAGGATCATTGCCCCCATGACCTGGATCGATCACTATTTTTTTAACACCCAGCGCAAGCTGTTTAGCCAGTGCTCCCGGCTTTATCTTGCCCTTGCCTGTCTTTTGAAGTTCAGCGTCATAATCTGTGACTGTGGCATTTTTCAAGTTTTCGGTTTTCTGAGGAGCATCTTTGGTGATTTTGACCTCAGCAGGCTTTTCAACATTGGACGCCTTTAGAGCCTCTTTATTCTTTGGTTCTTTGTCTTGGGACTCATTTTTTTTGTCCGATTTGTTTAACACGGATACTGTTTCAGATATTTCTGCTTTAGGAGTGCCTTTTAAATCAATTACAATCCTGTATCTTAATTTGTCACTCGGGCCTGAGAGAGGAAAAACATTGAAGTTATCAGCAGTTGTTACTGCTATAAGAACAGAAACAGAACCCTTGTTTTCTTTGATAACAGCACTTTTTGCGACTTTACTCTGAAAAGAAAACTCTTTTTTTAGATTCCTTGCTATCCCGCACCCTTTGAAATCAAAAACAATTAATTCTAAGCCCTCTTTTTTCTTTTTATCGACACCGTATTTGTAAGAGACTTTGGCATCCAAGTCGATCACCACTCTTGTGTAACCATTTTCGGTCCAATGCCTTATTCCTGTAATATTTGGAATCCTGGCGTTTAAAACAGCTGTGGACTCTGAGTTCGCTTCTTTTTCTGATTGCTTGCTTTCTTTTGTGCTTACTTTTAAAGACGCATTGCCTTTATCATCTGTCTTTGGAGATATCCCCCCCTCCTCCGGTTTCTTTGTCTTTTCAGCATCAGCTTTTTTAGAAGGCTCAGGAGTATTCTTCGCCGCCTGATTTTCTTTATTTGCAGATTCACTGGTCTTAGTAGAGGATTGGGGAGTAGACGGCTTTATTGAAGGAATTCCATCCAGTTCAGTCTCTGCCTTGTGGCTGTATGTGCTTTTAGGAAAAGATGCAGATACTTTTTTAAATGCCTTGCTTGCTGTTTCAAGATCATTCTGGTTTCCGGAAAATTTATACAGGTCACGAAAGACTTTTCCATAGAAATAGAGACTTACAGGAGCGTAGTCTCCATCAGGCTCCGCATCATATGATTTTTTAAAGTTTTCAGCACAGTCAAGCCAGTTCTGCCTTGATTCACGAAATCCTGATTTATAAATATTTGAATACTGACTTTCTGCTTTTGTGTAAAATTTCAATGCGTTATCTTCTGATCCGGCATAACATCCATGCGAGTATAAAAATACTACAAGAAGCGGAAACAGATAGAAAAACAGGGATTTATAATTTGAAACCGCTGATTTAGTGCGGTGATTAATGGTCATGGGCTTCTTTTCTTACTTTAACATATTGACTTTTAAAACATAAGGACACCACTGAAAATTGTCTTTAGAGCTTTAGCTGCGTCAGCGTCGTACTCTGCCTCCTCATGTATACATAGATAAATCCAGGCTATTAAGTGCGCCGCTTCCTTACTGTAACCCCCCAAAAAAAATATAATTTCCAAAAGCACCCATTATTTCACTGCTTGCTGACATAAAAAACAAAGGACAAGCATACAAATCCCCAAATGATCCTGACTTATAAGATCAGGCAATGATCATCGTATATCCCTGATCTTTTCCTTTAACTCACTAAGCTTATTAAGGGCTTCGAGGGGAGTGAGACTCAATATATCAATTCCTTTCAAAATTTCCACAACAACATTTTCAGGTTTTCTAAATAACTCCAGCTGCCGGGGTCTGGACTGCTTTTGCATCCTTGCCTGGGTTCCTTGGGAAACAGATCTGAGGTCATGTGAACCAGACTCAAGATTTGTCAAAATTTTTTTTGATCTTGCAATTATTTCATGGGGAATTCCAGCAAGCCTTGCCACCTGTATTCCATAACTTCTGCTTGCTCCGCCTTCCACAAGCCTATGCAGAAATATTATCTCATCATTCCATTCTTTTACAGCAATATTAAAATTTTTTACCCTTGGCTTGATTGCATCAAGTTCCGTAAGTTCATGATAATGAGTCGCAAAAAGGGTCTTTACGCCTGAGGCGCTTAAATCATGAAGATACTCCACAATGGCCCATGCTATGCTTATTCCGTCAAAAGTGCTTGTTCCTCTGCCTATCTCATCCATTACCACAAGGCTCGATGGAGTCGCATTATTTATGATGTTTGCAGTCTCCTCCATCTCAACCATGAATGTACTCTGACCTGAAGCGAGATTATCAGACGCTCCTACCCTGACAAATACTCGGTCTGTTACTGAAATGTCCGCTCTTGCCGCAGGCACGAAAAAACCGGACTGGGCCATCAGAACTGTCAGGGCCGCCTGTCTCAGAACAGTTGATTTACCTGCCATGTTTGGTCCGGTTATTATAAGTATCTGGTTTTCGTTGTTATCAAGGTAGATTGAATTAGGAACATATTTACCGGCATCAATGGTTTTTTCCACAACCGGATGCCGGCCATCCTCAATCCTGATTATTCCGTCATTATTCATTATAGGACGCACATAATCATTATCCTCGGCAACCTGGGCAATTGCTGTCAGGCAATCTATATTTGATATAAAAGAGGCGACCTTAAGAATCGAGGGATTATGCTTTACTATTTCAAGCCTGATATCCTCAAATATTGCAAGCTCAAGTGCGACTCTTTCTTCATAGGCATTAAGCACCTTGGTTTCAAAGACCTTAAGCTCGTCAGTGATATATCTCTCAGCATTAACAAGGGTCTGCTTTCTTACATAGCTTGCAGGAACATTTTCAGAAGCAGCTTTTGAAACTTCAATAAAATAACCGAAAACCCTGTTGTATTTGACTTTAAGGCTTGAAATTCCGGTCTTTTCTTTTTCTTCTGCCTCAAGTTTTGCAAGAAAACTTTTTCCGTCCCTGCTTATTGATATCAGTTCATCAAGTTCTGAGTTGTATCCTTCCTTGATCATGCCGCCTTCGTTAATGGATGCCGGTGGATCCTCAGCTATGGCCTGATCTATTAAGTCAGCAAGGATGGAAAGATCGGACAGATTTTCCTGAAAATCAAAAAGGGGAGATTCGAATGTAGATAATACCATCCACAACTCAGGCAGGGCATTTAAAGATCTTTTGAGCGCCACAAACTCTCGTGCGCTGCATCTGTTCATTGTGATCCTTGACCCAAGGCGTTCAAGATCAGCAACAGATTTAAGAATATTTCTTGAAATCTCCCTTTCTGCACGAAGCCTGACAGCCTCATCCACAGCATCAAGGCGAGCATCAATCTGAGACAGGTCGACAAGCGGATATCTCAGCCAGTTTCGCAGTAGTCTGCCACCCATGGGAGTCATGGTCATATCTATTATATCTATCAATGCTCCTGTTTTCTGGCCTGTCCTCTGATTGACAAATACGTCAAGATTTCTGAAGCTTGAGTCATCTATAATTAGAAAATCAGAAGATCTGTAAGGCACAAGCCCTGTCACATGGGACAAAGATTTCATCTGAGTTTCTTTTACATATGAAAGAAGCGCTCCTGCAGCGCAGATCCCCGATTGGAGATCCTCGCATCCGAAACCTTCAAGGCTGCGAGTTGAAAAATGATTAAGGAGCGTATCCCTTGAATTCCTGATTGAAAAAGAGTTGTCGTTAATAAAGCTGAAATAAACTGATCCAAGCGATTTTTTAATGCAAAGAATATCGCCGTCATCCTTGTTCTTTTCGGAAACAACTACTTCACTTGGTTTTATACGAAGAATCTCGTCAAGAACGTCTTCAAATACGGTCGTTTCAGATATCCTGAAGGTTCCGGTGGAAATATCGAGGCAAGACAAACCAAAAACTTCACCATTTTTAGAAATAGAAGCGACAAAATTATTTATTCTTGCATCAAGGAGTGTGTCCTCGAGGATCATGCCAGGAGTGATGACCCTGACAACTTCGCGCCTCACAATTCCTTTAGCATTTTTGGGATCTTCCACCTGGTCGCAAATGGCAACCTTATAGTCCCTTGATATGAGCCTGGCTATATATGCTTCGGCGGCCTTGTATGGAATCCCGCACATTGGGACAGGGATATCTTCATTTTTATTTCTTGATGTAAGTGTTATGTCAAGGACTTTGGAAGCAATTTCAGCGTCTTCAAAAAACATCTCATAAAAATCGCCCATGCGAAAAAAAAGAATGGAATCTTTGTACTGTTCCTTTATGGAAAAGTACTGTGACATCATGGGAGTTGATTTTAGTTCTGACATATTTTGTGCTGCATTCCTGTTTTTTTAGATGTACTTACAAAGATCGAAGATTTTACCAGTTATTTGGATTTCCTCTCTTGTTTTAAACTAAAAACCCGGCCTTATGGCCGGGTCAGCATTATCTTAAAGTCAAGATTCAGAGGCAATCTGGCCGGTATCAGGCGAAGCCGCAGGCTTGGGCCCTCCATTTCTTAAGGCTGAAATCGATCGTTCATGTAGAGATATATCATTTTTCAGTTGTTTTATAATTCTGTTGGTTCTGAATTTAAAACCAATTGAGAATATGGATGCGAGCACAAAACCAATCATGAAAAAACCTGCGCAATAAAGGCCTGTATATACTTCAGGAAAACTGTAAGCGCCGAAATAATAATTTATACTAAAAGCATACTTGTTCATAAAAAAAGACAGATTCTGATACCCGGCCAAGCCAATAATACAAAAAATAATAAGCCAGAAAATCAGTTTCAGCATAAATTTTTT
Source organism: Desulforegula conservatrix Mb1Pa (assembly GCF_000426225.1). Lineage (NCBI taxonomy): Bacteria > Pseudomonadati > Thermodesulfobacteriota > Desulfobacteria > Desulfobacterales > Desulforegulaceae > Desulforegula > Desulforegula conservatrix. The sequence continues at coordinate 8,232 of NZ_AUEY01000057.1, read as the reverse complement.
CATCCCAGTTCTCCCTTCCAGCATTGAATCCCGGACTATTCAGCATTTAACAGGCAAATATTCTCCGGAAATTTCAGTTATATATTAAAATTGTTTCAGGCAAAATCACGGACTGGCAAATTACTGCTATTTTGGAAAAACCACTGAACATAGTCTAAAATCCAAGTTTAACACGTTCAAATACTCTTTTCATAAATAAAACTCAAGCCAATTCTGACATTCAATTCAATTATTATTACTAGTTTTATAAAATATATCTGAAGATTGGAAGAACATTATTTTTCATATGCTGACCGACGAGCAAATCTGTGATTGATTGGTATAACAGATGATTTTACTGGAATAATATCGAAGATAAAGAGCAACAAGCAAATTATAAATTACCCATTTTGATATATGTTTAGTAATAACCAATTTAACATATCATAGGTGCATGATCTGGGGAATTTTTGGAAAAGAAATTTTAAAGCAATTTTGTTACTTAAGCTCAGATGCCGTACCTAAAGGGAACTGAGCCGATCATAATGGTACTATTTCCATATCACCCCACCCTCCCATTTGTTTGCCAAGAACAACGAGCGCACCTTTAACCCCAGGAATATTTTTAGCCATCTCAAGCGCAGGTTGAATGTCCGCCGGCTTTTTTATTATATTGCCAACAGCAGTTGCAGCGGCATCTGCAAGAGAGCAGGAAGATGAATATATGCAAATAGCATCGGCCTTCCCGAAACTTAATGAATGGCCTACTGTTCCTGAGGATGTACATACTCCAAACGGTGGGCCGGGTTGAAATTTCAGGCCTATTTTCCCGCTTAGAGGCGATTTGCCAGCAAAAAGACCAATTGTTACAGGTTTTGTGGTTCTTATATAGATATCACCCCCGTTTTCTATGAAAACATCCGAGGAAAAAGCTGAAAGATCCTCTCCAACAAATTGTGATACTGAACCTGCAACCGCTGCCATTGGGCCGACACAGGCAATAGACCCTGCTTCGATCATCGCCCTCACAATAGGAGGAGCAAACTGATCAGAATGCCATGGAACAAGTGCCGTCATGAAACCTGGATTTGCATCCATATAGTTTTCAAGGTGCCCTCTGTGTTTCAGGATTATTTCAATTATCTCTTTTTCAAGAAACTTATCCGTCATCACAAACAGATTGGTTTCCTTGACAGTGACCTTGTAAGAGAAAAGATCATCCCGTCCGCAGATATTTCTGTAGGAGTCTCTGTTTTTAAACATCGGTTCCAAATCCTGTTATTACTGCTGGCCTCAATTTTTCAGGACACTGGGAAATAAAATACTGATCCGTCATGCCCGATATAAAATCCCTTACAATTTCTGGCTGTGTATGCGAATTCATATAATCTTCAGTCATATCCTTTAAAAAGCTGGTGAAAATGACCGAAGAGGTATCGCCTTTTTTAAGATCTCCAAGATATCTGTCAAAAAGGATATGAAACAATTCCCTGACGTTTCCCAAATGCTTTTTGATCAGAGGATTCTTATAAATATGAACCATATTAAAGTTCTTGAGCTCGAGTATGGCTTCTGAAACCTCGTCGCTGAATCCGACAAAAGGCTGTCTGAAGCTGTTTTCAATGACATCTGTAACAAGATTATAGACAATTGTTCCATTACTTGTTCCAAGTATATTTACGACTTTTTCGGGTAATACCTCTCTTTTTAAAATGCCTATTCTGATAGCATCCTCGAAATCCCTGGCTATATAGCTTATAACGTCTGCAAGTCTTGTTACGCAGCCTTCAAGAGACATTGGCACAAGTATTTTTGACTTGTCATTTTTGGCTTCGGAAAGGTCTTTATCTAATGTTTCAAATGTCTTTGTTCGGTCAGGCTTAAGCAAAACCCCAAATTCCGGGCCATCATGGCAGAGAATTCCATCCAGTGTTTCAATACATAGATTGAGCCCCCTCCCCTTTCTTTCTACCCTTTCAAGGAGCTGCACGCTTTGGACATTATGCTCAAAGGCACCTATTGAATGAAAGAGGCAGAGCTCAGAAAGATACTGTTCACCGTCATGACCAAATGGAGTGTGGCCTATGTCATGCCCCAGACATATGGCTTCAATTAGATCCTCATTAAGGCCAAGAAATCGGCCCATGGTTCTCGCACATTTTGATACGAGCTGAACATGGAGTACGCGGTGGGTGAGATGATCGTTTTTTATAAATGAAAAGACCTGGGTCTTGTCAATATAACGGGAATATGCCCTGGAGTTAACAATCCTGTCAGCATCGAGCGAAAAAGACTGCCTGTAATCCTCTGAGGCTCTTTTTTCAAACCTTCTCCTCGATGCATTTCCGCTTTTTGCAGCGAGCGGGGAAAGATATTCGTCTTCCCTCAGATTGAGTGATTCACGCAGAGAGGTTTTCCATGAATTATCATTAATCACTTTAGCACCGATCAGAGTAAAGGATTAAAAAGTTTATGCCGTTGAAAATGATTTCATCCAGCTCATTTAAACAAATAGGGAACGGCATAAACCGTTCCCTATTAAATCATATCATCCATATAATGATGATATGAATAATATTCATGATTGCAAATCAAGGCCTTGCTATTTCTTCACTCCAAGATCTTCCACAATCTTTGATACTATTAAATCAAAAGCCTTCATGAAAGGACTATCCATATGAGTGCTTGCAATAGGAAGTCCTGCGTCGCATGACTGACCTACCTGTATGTCAAAAGGAACATAACCAAGAAAATCTATCCCCATCTCAGCCGCTGTTTTTTCTGCACCGGCATTATTAAAAAGAGCTATCTGCTTTGCACAATGAGGGCAGTCAAAAGGCCCCATATTTTCAACAAGGCCGATTACATCCATTTTAACTGTCTTGCAAAAATTTATGGATTTTCTGACATCCGAGAGTGCGACATCCTGGGGAGTTGTAACAATCACGGCTTTTGCGTCAGTGACTGTCTGGATAACAGTAAGAGGCTCGTCTCCTGTTCCCGGAGGAGCATCAATAATTAAAAAATCAAGATTATCCCATTTAACGGACCCTATGAATTGCTGAATCATGCTTCCCTTGGCAGGGCCTCTCCATATGATCGCCTGGTCTTCATGCGGAAGAAGGGACTGCATGGAAACGATCTTGAGATTATCACCAAAAGCCATTGGAATGAGCATCCTGTCCTCTGTGGCATCAAGGAGGCCTTTCATTCCCATGATTTTTGCCACGCTTGGCCCATGCACATCGACATCCATGAGACCTGTTTTGAAGCCCCTGTTTGAAAGAGCGACTGCAAGGTTACAAGCGACGCTGCTCTTGCCAACGCCGCCCTTTCCGCTCATTACAAGAATCTTGAATTTAATTTTTGATAGGGCTGCCTTGGTCAGTTCTTCATTGCGCTGAATAGCAGCACTTTTTCCAGAGCCACATGAACTGGTTTTGCATGAAGATTTTGAATCCGGCATTTTTTCGTGAATCATGACAACTTCTCCTAACTAATTTCTTAAGCTTGATATTAAAACTGGAGGTCGATTTAAGACCTTATACAGGTTAAAAACTAATTATTCCCGGTTGCCGGAGCAGTCAATACAAATAAATTTTCTTTGATATCTGTATTCGGCCATATCTGGCGTATGGCAAGCTTGAGTTCTTTATTCCCCGCCTTAACAAAAACCTTCCCTGGAAAGACAAAGCCACCTACTTGTTTAGCACCTGAAAACTCAGCACTATATATGGATTTGCCAGATGAATCAAAAATCTCGGCTGACTGAATCGAGTTGCTTTCATCAAGTTTCAGGCGTTGAAGAATATTGCCGGCAACATCATAAATTACGAGTGCTTTAGCTGATTTATCATGGGGGTCTAATTTAAGGTCAGCCAAGGATCCATCAGGAACGACAGCAGGCCGCCCGCAAAGAAGATTTATCATATCCTGAACCTGAATTTCAATGCCTGCAAGCTTTTCAAGGGTTGCGCCTTTTGCATCCTTTTTGTAGATTTGTCCGCTTGGTTCAGGCTGAATATATATACTTTCCGTATCCCCGGACATTCTGAAAGCAGGAGGCCCAGCAGGACTAAGCGCTTCGAGCCTGAAAGACGATGGTGGTTTGACGCACATTACTGTTCTTGCGTTAAACGATTCATCGTCATTATGGATCTCTATAGTTCCTGAACACTTGAAATTATCAAGAGATTCATTTGATTTCTGCAATTTGCCAAGGACAAGTCCTGCTTCAAGACCATTTTCAAATTTTACTGGTTGAATAGACCTTGTGGCACATCCGACAGAAAACAAAGCTGCAAAAACAACTAAAAAAAATATTGATGCTCGCATTTCATCCTACTTCTTAAGCTTATTGATTTTGTCAGTAATACGTTTTTTTGAAGGCTCGTCTTTATATAATTCTAAAGATTTCTTGTAATACCCGGATGCTTTTTCAATATTTTTCAGTTTATCGTTAATATCTCCGAGGTGCTCGAAAATTGTGGGATCATTTACAATCTGTGCTCCCGCCCTTGTGATATATTCATTGGCCTTTTCATACTCACCTCGTTGATAATACACCCACCCGAGGCTGTCGAGAATATATCCGTCATCGGGCTTATATCTCAGGGCTTCATTTATCAGTCTTTCGGCCTCATCAAGATCCGTTCCCATATCTGCGTAAGTATACCCAAGATAATTAAGGGCATTGGCGTTGGTTGGCTCAAGCTCAATGACCTTTTTCATGCTGTTTATCGATTCCTGCTTATTTCCGGCTTTATCATAGACTACACCGAGTCTGTAATGAAGTTTTGTGTTGCTTTCATCAAGTGATAAAGCTTTTTTCAGAACTTCCTCGGCCTTGTCAAAATTGCCTATTTCTTCATAAAGAAAAGCGAGGAAATTATAAAGTTCGAGATTATCCTTCTGATTATCAAGGGCTTTTTCAATTGTAGTGATTGCTTCCTGGCTTCTCTTGTCATCATGAAGAACAACGGCGGTATGAACCACTGCTATTGTGTAAAATTTTGAATCAGGCTTTACTTTTTTCAGATACATGAGAGTCTCATCTTTCATTTTGCTTCTGTCATATGCGACTGCCATGGCGTAATTAAGCTCAGAGTTGTCAGGCTGACCTTTTAAAAGCCCGGTCAGGATGGTCACTGCGTCCTTAATGTTATTTTTTTCTATATAATTAACAAGAACTTCTGTCACAATAGGTGATACGTCTGCGGCTCTTTTTGATAAAAGATAAAATATCTGTTCTGATTTATCCTTGAAGCCCAAGGAATTATAAAAAAGACCGAGGCCAACCTGGGCATGGATATTATCGGGATTGTCAGAGATGATTTTTTTATACATCTCAATGGCCTTGTTGTTTTTTTTCTGCAATTTGTACAACCCGATAAGTTCGAATTTAGGGGCTTCAATTGTCGGGTCAAGTTCAAGGGATTTTTTAAAGCACTTCTCTGCTTCTGTATATTCTTTCCTTTGGATGTGAATCCTTCCTAAATAGAAAAAGCCTGCGTAGGAATCAGGAAAAATTTTTACTAGATCCGTGTATATTCTGAATGCGTTTTTCTGATCCTGCTTTTCAAGATAAAGTCTTCCGAGCATCAGATATACATTCTTCTGTTTAGGATCAAGTTTAAGAACCTTCTCGTATGTGTTTACAACTTCCAGAGGTTCTGTTTTCATCACTTGTCTTATACCTGCGTATAGAAGAAGAACGTCAACATCGTTCGGATGCTTTTCCGCAAGGTTTTTAGCGGTCTTCAGAGCCTTGTCAGCCTCATTGTTTTTCAGATACAATGATACGAGTTCTTTTTTCAGGTATACAGAATCAGGATCAGAAACAATCGCTTTTTCCATTAGTTCTACAGCCTCGGCGATCAATCCCTCTGATGTTTTAAGCTGGGCCTGACTGTAGTAAAAATATTCTATACCGCCTTCTTTTCTTTTTTCTGAAGGAACATTTTTCTCTCCGGTATCTGGAAATATACTATCCGTCCGGGAGGAATCAGATTGCTGCAAAGAGCATCCTCCCATAAAAAACATTGCGCTGAGAACAGCGCAAAACAGAATCCTGCAAGCGGATTTATTCATTAATATCACCGTTTTTAATTATTTTTATACTTGGCTGGCCAAATGTTATTCATCTGCGTAGGCTTCAAAATCAGGAATTTCCTGCCTGAAGAAAATCTTCATCTTGTTAACAATGGCCTTTTCCACCTGCCTGACGCGTTCCCTGGAAATATTGTATTTTTCGCCTATCTCCTGTAGAGTAAGCGGAGTGTCACAATAAATTCTGGTTTCAAAAATCTCAAGCTCTCTTTTACTCAAGGTCTTTTTAAATTCAATAACTTTATCCTGAAGAATCAGCTCAATTTCTTTTCTGGCAATTTCATCTTCAACCGAATCTGACTCGATATTCAAAAATTCAATGCGTCCTGTGTCAGAATCTTCCTTTATTGGAGCATCAAGCGACATATCCCAGCCATCTAGCCGCTGATCCATGTCTATGATTTCTTTCTGGGATACTCCGAGTCTCTCTGAAAGAAGCTTTGGCCTTGGATCAAAGCCCTCATCTATAAGCTTCTGCTTCTCTTTTTTCAACTTAAAGAAAAGTTTTCTTTGGGCCTGGGTCGTGCCTATTTTAACAAGGCGCCAGTTATCCATTATGAATTTTAAAATATACGCCTTGATCCAGAAAGAAGCATAATATGAAAATTTTACATTTTTATAAGGATCGAATTTTTTTACGGCCTGCATAAGGCCAATATTCCCCTCCTGAATTAAATCAAGAAGATTCTGCATCCATACTCTCTGAAATTCGAGGGCGATCTTCACCACAAGACGCAGATTGGCAGTAACAAGAATATACGCTGCCTCAGGGTCGTCATCTTCCTGAACCCTTATTCCGTACTCTATTTCCTGATCCCTTGTAAGGAGCTTGTATTTGCTTATTTCCGCAAGATAGGACTGAAGTGGATCCAGCTTCACAAGTGCCTTGCTCGAAGGCGCTATTTTTACAGGAACCGGTGGAGGCTCAATCATATCCTGTTCATCAATATCATCTGTATATTTTGTCATATATTTTCCGTTCTGATTAGCCAGGATCAAAAATACAATTGCCTGTTAATGCCGAGTGACAGAACATGTTAATGCATTTAGATCTTTTTACAAGCATGCCTGATAAAAACAACTCTTTTCTTGTATACCCTTAATATACAAACGACAATGAATTTAACTTTCAGATAATGAATGTTTTTTATAGACAAGAAAAAAAACGTGTGGTAAATGACCGCCTATCTTTCTAAGCGCCTGTAGCTCAGCTGGACAGAGCAACGGACTTCTAATCCGTGGGTCAGGGGTTCGAATCCCTTCAGGCGTGCCATTTAAAATTATTATAAAAACCCTTGGAAGCCCCAATTTCCAAGGGTTTTTTTGTTTCTATCTTGTTTTTTTTCAATCATTAGATTACTCATACACACACCAGATATCATAAAAAATACATGCTTAGTGTTGGGAATAGTGTTGTGTAAAGCGGCGAGCGCTTTGGCACCATTTTGCGTCTGCTTTGGCACCACTCGCTAATGAATTTCCGCAAAAACAAGCCCGTCAAAAAAATGTCGATTATAAAGCCCTGGCCAGAAGATATTAATCCCATGACCGGGGCTTGGTTTATCAATAATTTGTGAAGATCAGTTCCTTGCCTTCTGTTGGTTTCCTACAACTCACTGAGTATTTCAGGGAGACCTCCTTCAGGCTAAAAGCCTTGAACACTTCATGTATTTCGGGCAGGTCGTTTATGGTCAGAAGAAACTTGCCTTTCACGCTTCCGAGTATCCCTGCCATTTCCTTATAATCATCCAGCTCCATATTATGTTTGTAGTATGGGGCCTTATAGTAAGGCGGGTCAATAAAAAAGAAGGTGTCTGGCCTGTCATATCTGGAAACAAGTTCCTGCCAGGGAAGATGCTCAATAACGCATCCGGATAATCTCAGATGAACCTGGGACATTTCTTCCTCAAGCCTGACTATGTTGATCTTGCCTGCCCTTCCAGGAGACACTCCGAACGATCTGTTTCTAACTCTGCCGCCGTAGCAAAGCCTCTGTGTATAATAATATCTGGCAGCTCTCTGGATATCGGTCAGACCGCCTGTTTCAAGCTGACCCTTCCATTCCTCGAACATCTGCCTTGAAGTTAAAAGCCATTTAAACTGCTTTAAAAACTCTTCCAAATGATTCTGGACTACCCGATAAAA